>JAHAYQ010000171.1 GCA_018384465.1 Myroides sp.
ACTTCATAAGTTATGTATATGCTATATATAAACTTAGAAAATGCTTAGATTTATTTATGGAGTTTAAATTCTTCCACCAATCTGTTATTAAAAATTTCAACCTAATTGGCTATATATTCTTAATTGGTTTTTTAATAAACTGTGTAATTAATTACACGGATTTACTATCGAAGTTATCAAACCAAGAAAGAATACCATTATCAATAGAATTCACCGATATTTTTTTAAATCCTTTAAATGGACTAATTATCGGATTACTTTTTCTTACGCTTAGCAAAGTATTCAAAATAGCTAAATTCCAGAAAGAAGAAAATATAGAATTAAAACAAGAAAACGAACTAACGATATAAATTATGAGGACATTAAAAATACTTGGATGGTTAACACATTTTTTAACTGTAGCAATCTTTTTATTTGGAATTGTATTCTTTTTCGTAACTAAAAGTTCTTTTAGATATGATGATTTTTCTGAATGGATATTATTTATTAATGGAACTGAACTTATTGAAGATAAAAGCGTTATTATTAAATCGTTCTTTATTATAATTTGGATTCTCTACCTCTTATATTTTGTTGCTATTTTTCTTTTTAATTTAAGTGTTCGAAATTTTGAAAAAAGAGATTTCTATAATAATAAACATTCCAAAAGATTTAATTGGATAGGAATTATATTTATATTCAATTATACTGTGGCATTAATATTATCAAACTATCTTATTATTCAAAGACCTGATGATATTATCGATAAAAGTTTACCTTTTTCAAAACTCGCTTTTACGCAATTACAATCACCTTTAGGCGGATTAATTATTGGATTTTTCTTTTTAGTTTTAAGTCAGGTTTTTAAGGAGGCTAAAATTCAAAAAGAAGAAAACATTGAACTAAAACAAGAAAACGAACTAACCATCTAAAACTATGAAAAAATTAACCTTAATATGTTCTTTGTTAATGAGTCAGTTGCAACAAGCACAACAGTTTCATCATCACACAGCTATCGATAGTATTCTAAACCAAAAAATAATCAAGGCAAAAATTCCTGGATTGGCAGCAGCTATACTTCAAAATAACAACATTTATTACGGTGTAGGTGGCACTATTTCTAACAAAAGTAAAGAACTTATCACACCTAAAACGCTGTTTCATATTGGATCTAATACCAAAGCGTTCACCTCTTTTTTAGCATTTCAAACTATTGAAAAGGGAAATTTAAAACTAAACACTCCGTTTTTTGAACTATTTCCTGAATTAAAATCCGATGCGAACACGGCATATCATTCCATAACATTAAAAGAATTGTTATCGCACAATGCACTGGTGCAACCTTTTACTTCGGGATTAGAAAACAACCAAATTAAAATAACAAAAGAAACCGTTTCGGACAAAAGAATCGAATTTGCTCAACAATTATTACTCCTTCCAAAAGTTGAAAAAGGGACGTATTCAAATGCAGGATACGTGTTAGCATCTATGATGATTGAAAAAGCAGAGGCAATTCCGTTTGAAGATTTATTACAACAATATTTAAACAATCAAAATTGGCAGTTCAGTTTTGGTTTTCCAAATCGCATAAATGAAAATAACGCCTGGGGACATTGGAAAGAGTTTTTTATGCTGAAAGCTTTACCGCCCAATCACTCCTATTCCCTACCCGATTATATGTTGGCTGCCGGCGATTTGTCTATGAATATTACAGATTATGCCCAGTGGCTATACCAGCATTTAAACGGGTTGCAGAATAAAGATCCGGAAAATACGTATCAAAAAATGCATTTTGATTTGGCTAATTACAGTTATGGTTGGGGAAATACCGTTCAAGGAAATCAAAAAATGAGTTTTCACGATGGCAGTACAGGAACGTTTTACACCCATGCCATTTTAGCCCCTGACAGACAAATTGGTTTGGTTATTTTTGCCAATGCAGCCGAAGAAGAACATGTGAAAGCTATTTACCAACTACAGCAAGAATTGTTTGCGTATTTAAAATCTGTTGTCAATGGCAATAATAGTTAATTTAGACGTAATGCTTGCTAAACGTAAAATGCAATCGCAAGAACTGGCAGATAAAATCGGCATTACCACTGCAAACCTTTCTATTTTAAAAACAGGCAAGGCAAAAGCCATTCGTTTTTCTACATTAGAAGCCATTTGCAAAGAGTTAGATTGTCAACCGGGTGATATTTTGGAATTTATTCCTGATACAGAATAGAACAGATAAATAATTTTAAATGCCTTTAAAACTAAGTATTAACAATTATTTAAAATCGCATATTAAAATAATCCTTTAAAAAGGAAAATTTTAAAAAAGCTTAGTAAAAAAAATGCAATTCTTATTTTTAGTCTTTTTTTCATGTTGAAACATAGATCTTGAGATGAAAACAGCTAAGAATTAAATCATAAAACTATTCAAAATATTATATTATTAACTGAAACTATTGTATTTTTGTGAAAATTTTTTAACGACAAAAAAGAGTCATCAGACAAATATTATGGATAGGTTTTCCTTTTTAAATGCCGCTCATACGACATTCTTTGCAGATTTATACGATCAGTATCTAACAAGTCCTGACAGTGTGGAACCAAGTTGGAGAAGTTTCTTTCAAGGGTTCGACTTCGCAAATGAATTCAATGGCGGTCCGGTAGAACAATTATCAAATGCTTACGAAGGTTCAAATGAAACTGCTATCCAAGCAGATGGTGTTAAAAAAGAATTTGCAGTTTTAAAGTTGATCGACGCTTATAGAACGCATGGGCACTTATCGACTAAAACAAATCCTTTATTAGAAAATACAGGTGAAAAGCCTGATTTATCTATAGAAAAATTCGGACTGTCTCAAGCAGATTTAAACCGTACTTTTGAAGCCGCAAAAAGCATTAGCTTACCTAAAAGTACTTTACAACAAATAATTGATCATTTAATAGCTACTTATTGCACTACCATTGGCGTTGAATATACGTACATTCCTAACGATGAAAAAGTAGAATGGATTGCCAAGTATTTTGAATCGAATGCCGATGCACTTACTGCAGATCAACAAAAGCATATTTTACAAAAGTTAGTGAAAGCTGCGGCTTTTGAAAACTTTTTTCACACAAAATATGTAGGTCAAAAACGTTTCTCATTAGAAGGGTTAGAATCAGCTGTACCTGCGCTTGACGCTATGATTGATGCAGCTGCAGAAGCAGGTGTACAAGATGTGGTAATTGGTATGGCACATCGCGGAAGGTTAAACATTTTGGCAAACATCATGGAAAAACCTGCGCAGCATATTTTTACCGAATTTGATGGAAAAGATTATGCCGATGTTGCTGATACATTTGATGGCGACGTAAAATACCATTTGGGATATACTTCTGAAAAAACAACAAATGCAGGTAAAAAAATTAATCTGAATTTAGCGCCAAACCCATCGCATTTAGAAACTGTTGGTGCTGTGATTGAAGGAGTAGTTCGCGCTAAACAAGACAAAGTGTACGCCGATCAATTCTCTAAAGTATTACCTGTAGCTTTGCATGGCGACGCAGCTGTTGCAGGGCAAGGTATTGTTTACGAAATTGTTCAAATGAGTAAATTACGTGCGTATCAAACTGCAGGAACCATACACGTAGTATTGAACAACCAAGTAGGTTTTACCACAAGTCCAATAGATGCTCGTTCGGGCGTATATTCTACCGATGTAGCTAAAGTAGTAGCAGCACCAGTGGTTCACGTAAATGCCGATGATACCGAAGCTGCCGTGAAAGCAATGTTGTTTGCTTTGGCATACCGCATGGAATTTAAAGAAGATGTTTTTGTAGATTTGGTAGGGTACCGTAAATACGGTCATAACGAAGGAGATGAACCTCGTTTTACTCAACCAATTTTATATAAATTAATTTCAAAGCACCAAAATGCACGCAATATTTACAATGCGCGCTTGCTTGAAAATAAAGTAATTGATGATGCATACGTTGGATCTCTTGAAGAGCAATACAAAGCTATATTAGAAGAAAATCTAACCATTGCTAAGGAAACAGAAAAAGCAACCGTTATTCCATTTTTACAAAAAGAATGGGAGGGCTATCACATCGCAGATGCAAACCGTATGTTACAAACATACGATACTAAAGTTTCGCGCGAATTGTTAGACGATATCGCACCTATGCTTACTTCTTTACCAACTGATAGAAAGTTTATCAATAAAATCAGTAAATTAATTAAAGACCGTGGCAACATGTACGAAACCGATCGTTTAGATTGGGCTATGGGTGAATTGTTAGCTTACGGTACATTGATTTCTGAAGGATATGATGTACGTTTTTCTGGTCAAGATGTGCAAAGAGGTACCTTTTCGCACCGTCACGCTGTGATCAAAACCGAAGACACTGAAGAAGAGTACATCCCTTTAAACAACTTAAAAACACAAAACGGGCAAATGCGTATTTATAATTCGCATTTATCAGAATATGCCGTTTTAGGATTTGAATACGGTTATGCTTTGGCTAATCCTAAAGCATTAACTATTTGGGAAGCGCAGTTTGGAGATTTTTCGAACGGAGCTCAAATCATGATCGATCAATATATTTCTGCAGGAGAAGACAAATGGGGTAATCAAAACGGTCTTGTAATGCTATTGCCACACGGGTACGAGCATCAGGGAGCCGAACACTCTTCGGCACGTTTAGAACGCTATTTACAATTATGTGCAAACCATAATATGTATGTAGCAAACTGTACAACCCCTGCCAACCATTTCCACTTGTTACGTCGTCAAATGGTAACCGATTTTAGAAAGCCTTTAGTAGTAATGTCGCCAAAATCATTATTACGTCATCCAGAAGCTACCTCTAAAGTAGAAGAATTAACCAACGGATCGTTCCAAACAATTGTTGATGATCCTAAAGTGACTGATAAAAGTTTGGTTAAAACTTTAGTATTTGTTTCAGGTAAATTCTATTATGATTTACAAGCAGAAAAAGATAATTTAGGTAGAAATGATGTGGCTTTCGTACGATTAGAGCAATTGTTCCCATTAGATCAAGCAAAATTAAAAGAAATCATTGTCTCGTATCCAAATGCAGACGATTACGTTTGGGCGCAAGAAGAGCCTAAAAACATGGGCGCTTATGGCTATATGTTGATGAATTTTGATCAAGTTAAATTCCGTTTAGCAGCTCCGGCACAGGCAGCAGCTCCAGCGGCAGGGTCATCTGTTCGATCAAAAGCAAGATATGCACAGGCAATTGCCAAAGTATTCGATAAAAATTTATAATTTTAAAACATATTTTCAAATAACAACAATATTAGATTGATATGAGTATCTTAGAAATGAAAGTTCCTTCACCAGGGGAGTCAATCACAGAAGTGGAAATTGCTACTTGGTTAGTGAAAGATGGAGACTATGTAGAAAAAGACCAAGCAATTGCTGAGGTTGATTCTGACAAAGCAACTTTAGAATTACCTGCTGAAGCAAGTGGTATCATCACATTAAAAGCTGAAGAAGGTGACGCAGTGGCTGTGGGTGAAGTAGTTTGTTTAATCGATACAAGTGCAGCTAAACCAGAAGGTGGCGCTGCTACTACTGAAGCTCCAAAAGTTGAAGAGAAAAAAGAAGAAGTTAAAGCTGCTCCGGCGGCATCTGCTACAACTTATGCAACAGGTAGCGCATCTCCGGCAGCTAAAAAAATATTAGATGAAAAAAACATCGATCCTGCAACTATTCAAGGTACAGGAAAAGATGGTCGTGTAACGAAAGATGATGCAATAAATGCCGTTCCTTCTATGGGAACACCAACCGGTGGACCACGTGGATCAGAACGTAAAAAAATGTCGATGTTACGCAGAAAAGTAGCAGAGCGTTTGGTGGAAGCTAAAAACACTACCGCTATGTTAACTACTTTTAACGAAGTCAATTTAACCGAAGTAAATAAATTACGTTCGGAATTTAAAGAAGCCTTTAAAGCAAAACACGGCGTATCATTAGGATTCATGTCGTTCTTTACAAAAGCTGTTACTCGTGCTTTAGAATTGTTCCCTGATGTAAACTCTATGATTGACGGACAAGAACAAATTAAATTTGATTTTGCCGATATTTCAATTGCCGTTTCAGGTCCTAAAGGATTAATGGTTCCGGTTGTTCGCAATGCTGAATTATTATCGTTCCGCGGAGTTGAAGCTGAAATCAAGCGTTTAGCAACAAGAGCACGCGACGGTCAAATTACTGTTGATGAAATGACTGGTGGTACATTTACAATTACTAACGGTGGTGTTTTCGGTTCTATGTTGTCAACGCCAATCATCAACCCTCCACAATCAGGTATTTTAGGAATGCACAATATTATAGAACGTCCGGTGGCTGTAAACGGTCAAGTGGTTATCGCTCCAATGATGTACATCGCCTTATCTTATGACCACAGAATTATCGATGGTCGCGAATCTGTTGGTTTCTTAGTAGCTGTTAAAGAAGCTTTAGAAAACCCAATGGAATTGTTAATGAATAACGATCCTAAAAAAGCTTTGGAATTATAGTATTTTATTGTTTTTTATATCCCGAAAAGTCTTTCTGTTTAGAAAGACTTTTTTTATTTCTTTTCGTAGCTTTGTTTTCTAATATTTACAACGTATGAGCTCTAAAAAATCGGCAGCTATTGGTTTTAT
>JAHAYQ010000185.1 GCA_018384465.1 Myroides sp.
TGTCATGCTGCTGGGTTTATAGGTGCTACCGGTAAAGGTACATTAGAGGCTAAAAACGTTATGGGTAGGGTAGACATTATCACCGGAACCTTAGGTAAAGCCTTGGGTGGTGCAATGGGCGGCTACACTACCGCTAAAAAAGAAATCATCGAAATTTTACGCCAACGCTCTCGTCCGTATTTGTTTTCAAATTCGTTAGCTCCTACCATTGTTGGCGCTTCATTAAAAGTGTTCGAATTATTAAAGAAAGATACCAAGTTAAGAGATCAGTTAGAGTGGAATACCAATTACTTTAAAAAAGGTATGAAAGAAGCGGGTTTTGATATCATAGACGGTGACTCGGCAATAGTACCTGTAATGTTGTATGATGCAAAATTATCTCAAGTTATGGCAGATAAATTATTAGAAAAAGGCATTTACGTAATTGGTTTCTTTTTTCCGGTAGTTCCAAAAGATAAAGCACGTATTCGTGTACAATTATCAGCCGCCCACACGCAAGAACACTTAGATAAAGCAGTAAAAGCCTTCACCGAAGTAGGTAAAGAATTAGGAGTTGTATAAAAAATCTTATAAAAATGTTAAAGGTTTTGGCAAATAATTTTGTATATTCGTTGAAACAATTTATTTTTGTCAAAATATTACGTAAAGTAGAAAATCGAATAGTTATGAAACAATTAAAAGTATTTGCAGCTGCTTTGTTATTAGCAGGTACAGCTACGCAAGCTCAAAATGCTGACCAACCGTGGGCTATCACTGTTGGTGTGAATGCATTGGACGGTGGTCGTTCAAGTGTTGCAACAGATTTTGCAGACCGTTTTGGTCAATACTTCCAAACAGATAATTGGAGTATTTTACCATCAGCTTCTGTATTAAACGTATCTCGTTATTTAGGAAGTAACTTGTCATTTGGTCTTACAGGATCTGTAAACAAAATGAAAAAAGTAGTTATGTCTGCTGATAGTAATTTAATCAATGGTGATTTCAACGGTCAAAGAGTTGTTGACGGAACAGATTTGATGTATTACGGTATTGATGGTCAGTTTAGATATAGTATTGGTGGATTAATCGGTTCTAAATGGTTTGATCCAGCTGTTCACGTAGGTGGAGGTTATACGTTCTTAGGTAAAGCTTCTTCAGCTCACGTTGGCGGAGGTTTAGGAATCACTTTTTGGGTATCTGAAAACATAGGTTTAAACATCGCTTCAACATATAAACATCAGTTTGAAGATGACGGCGTATTAAGAGCTCAAGATATTTCTGTACCATCACACTTACAACACGTTGCTGGTGTTTCTTTCCGTTTTGGTGGAAAAGATACAGATGGTGATGGAATTTTAGATAAATATGATGAGTGTCCAGAAGAAGCAGGTTTAAAACAATTTAATGGTTGTCCTGATTCTGATGCTGATGGTATTCCTGATCACTTAGATCAATGTCCATTCGAATACGGTGAGCTAGAAATGAACGGTTGTCCTGATAATGATGGTGACGGAATTCCAAACCACGAAGACGCTTGTCCGGATGAGCCAGGATTAAAAGAATTCAACGGATGTCCTGATACAGACGGTGATGGTGTGCCAGATTCTCAAGACGAATGTCCAGAAGTAGCTGGTCCTAAAGCTAACAACGGATGTCCTTGGCCAGATACAGATGGTGATGGTGTGCCAGATAAAGATGATGAGTGTCCAGAAATCGCTGGTCCAGCTTCTAACAGAGGTTGTCCTGAAGTGAAAGAAGAGCACATCAAACAATTAAATGATTACGGAAAAACGATTTTATTCAACACAGGTAAATCTACTTTCCAAGAGCAATCTTACGCAGTATTAGATAATATGGCTAAAGTAATGAACCAGTTCCCTAACGCTAAGTTTGCAATTGAAGGTCACACAGATTCTACAGGTTCTGATAAAATAAATGATCCACTTTCAAACGACCGTGCAAATGCTGTAAGAGAATATTTAATCTCTAAAGGTATTTCTGCTAACCGTTTATCTTCTCAAGGTTTTGGTTCTAAAAAGCCAATTGATGATAACAAAACTGTTGCAGGACGCGCTAACAACCGTCGTACTGAAATTAAATTAGTAAAATAATTACAGTTTAAATATTTTTTAAAACGTCCCGAATTGTCGGGGCGTTTTTTTATTTTAGTAAAATGGAAACAACTACTTTTTTAGATAAACTCGCAAACGAATTAGTTACTAAACATCAACACCAATTCTCCTCGGTTGTGGTGGTGTTGCCCAATAAAAGGGCTCGACTTTTTTTGTTGGAGGCTTTAAAACGAACATCTGATCAAACATTTTTCGCTCCTGAAATTATTAGTATAGAAGATTTAATCGGAAAAATGTCCAAAGTATATGTGCTTAATAATGTAGAGTTGCTTTTGGAGTTTTACGAAGTATATAAATCTATAACGCCACTTGCAGAGCAGCAAGATTTTGAACAATTTGGAAATTGGGCTAAAATGCTTTTACAAGATTTTAATGAAATTGATCGATATCTTTTAAAACCAGAACATGTGTTTAACTATTTAAAGGATATTGACGATATCAACCATTGGTCGGTTAAAGCTGAAGATCGCAGTAAATTGATTGAAAATTACATTTCTTTTTGGGATCAGTTGCCTACCTATTATAACGCGTTAAAAAAACATTTAGAAAGTTTAGGAGTTGGTTACCAAGGCATGGTTTATAGGCAAGCTGTAGCTAATTTGGATCAATTTATGGTAGAATATCCAAACAAACAATATTATTTCGCTGGCTTTAATGCACTAAATCAAGCAGAGGAAAAAATCATACAACAATTGCTTAAAAGCGGTAGAGCAGAGGTTTTTTGGGATGCCGATGCTCATTTTTTAAGCGATGTAGATCATGGTGCAGGTTATTTTGCTCGACGCATCAAACAAAATTGGTCGTATTACAAAAGCTATCCTTACCAATGGATTGTTGATGAATTTAAACAAGAAAAACAAATTGAAATCATCAGCACACCTAAGTCGGTAGGGCAAGCTAAGATCGTTGGAACGCTGGTTGAAGATCTTCAAAAACAAACGGGGAATTTGCAAAAAACAGCCGTGGTATTAGCTGATGAAAATCTGTTAATTCCCGTGTTGTATGCGTTGCCTCATTCGGTACCTTCTTTGAACATCACTATGGGATACGATAGCAGATCCAATCCTGTGCAACTATTTTTTACCAAATTTTTTAAAATGCAAGTCAACGCCCTCACTCGGGGTAAAAATAAATGTGTTTATTATCACAAAGAAGTATTAGACGTACTTTCACATCCGTTAATAGAAGGGTTGGCACAAACCAAAGACATTGTAGCAGAAATCAATAAAAGAAACTTGTCTTTTTTTGAATTACAAAAATTACATTTTAATACTGAGGAGAACACGCTCTTGCATTTAATTGTAAAACCGTGGGATGAAGGAATAGATGCTGTTATTCAAAGTATAGAACAAATTGTTTTTGAAGTAAGACGTTATTTACGAGATCAAAAAGATGATGTTTCATTAACCTTTCTTTATGCTTTTCATCAAGTTTGGAACCAGATTAAAAATTATCAAGCTAAATACGGAGTTATTACCGATCCTCAGCAATTACAAACCATTTACAAACAAGTAGCTGATTTGGCTGAAGTTTCATTTGAAGGCGAACCGTTAGAAGGCTTACAAGTAATGGGTGTGTTAGAAAGTAGGGTGTTAGATTTTGATACCGTAATAATAACTTCATTAAACGAAGGAAAACTTCCTGCTGGTAAAAGCAATAATTCGTTTATTCCTTTTGATGTAAAAATGGAACTTGGGTTGCCTACTTACAAAGAAAAAGATGCTATTTATACGTATCATTTTTATCATTTACTGCTTCGTGCAAAAAAAGTGTATCTGTTGTACAATTCCGATTCTGAAGGTTTAGATGCGGGCGAAAAAAGTAGATTTATCACCCAGTTGCAGTTAGATCCACAACCACATCATCAGGTAGCTACCCATAATTATTTTGCTAAATCGCCCCAATCTGTCAGTGAGCCGATGTTTATTGAAAAATCAGACTTGTTAAAGCAACGTTTAAAAGCAATCGCAAGCGATAAAGGTATTTCTCCATCAGCCATTGGTAATTACATGCGAAATCCTATCCAGTTTTATTTGCAACGAGTTTTAGGTATCCGTGAAGTAGAAGAAGTAGAAGAAAACATTGCATTAAACACCTTTGGAACCATTATACACGGCGTTTTAGAAGAGTTGTACAAGCCTGTAATTCAACAACAACTTACCGTTGCGTTAGTTGATGATATGTTGGAGATGTATGAAGCAGAATTGGTGAAACAGTTTCAATTAAATTATTCGGATCATGCAGAAAGACAAGGAAAAAACCTTTTAGCCTTTGAAGTTGCCAAGCGAAATGTATATCATTTTTTAATGCTTGAAAAAGAACAGCTTCAAAACGGTGATGTGGTTGAAATAATTGCTTTAGAACAGCAGTTAGAGTCGGTTATAGACGATAAACGCTTGCCTTATCCAGTAAAAATTGCAGGAATAGCCGACCGTATAGAAATAAGAAATGGGGTGTTACGTATAATAGATTATAAAACCGGAAAGGTAGAACAAAATCAAGTTAAAATAGGTGACATATCAGGGATAACTGAAGATTTGAAATTTGAAAAAGCCATTCAATTATTAATGTACGGATTAATGTATCAAAACAGTACGCATTTACCTTTACAAGTAGGAATTTATTCTTTTAAGAACAGAAAATCGGGTTATTTGTTATTTAGTCTCAAAGAGGATAAAAGTCAGGAAACCTTTATAACAGCTAATTTATTGAGCGATTTTAGAGAAGAATTAGTACAGTTATTAACAGAAATATTGCATCCTGAACAGAATTTTGAAGAGAAGGAAGTTTAGCTGTTTTTTTTAAGAAAATCCATAAGAATTTTGGTTACAACAGGCTGTTGTTCTACGGTAGAAACATGACCGCCAGGGATAACAGCCAATTGTACATCGGTACCATCGGTTTGGCTTTTAATGTCTAGTAAAGGTATAATCGTATCATTCTCGCTTGCTATCACTAATTTAGGGTATGGGCTAAAGTGCAGAAGTGCTTCGCGGTCTATACGAGTTTTCATACCTTCTAAAGCTGCAATTACTCCTTGAATTGGTGTTTTTAGCGCTTGTTCGGTAAAATCTTTAATTTCATTAGTGAATAGTTGGTGTGCTTGTTTATCAAATAAATTTTGAACAGCCATTCGTATAAAAGCTTTGCTGTTTTTTTTGACTACTTCTATAGCTCGATCGCGATTAATTTTTCGATCTTCGCTATCCGCTTGAGTCGAAGAATTTAAAAGCGCAAGTACACGCACATTATCAGGGTATAATTCAGCAAAAGCCAAGGCAACATAACCGCCCATAGAGTGACCGATTAAGGCTATTTTTCTCAATCTAAGTTCAGAAATAAGCGCAAAAAGCATATCGGCTTGGTCTTCCATTGTATGTACATATCCGTAGCATTCACTTTCTCCGTGACCTAATAAATCAACAGCAATTACCCTATAGCGTTTTTCTAAATGAGGAATAATATTTTCCCACATGCTTATATCTTCTAAAAAGCCGTGCAATAACAGTATGGTTTTTCCTTTACCAGAATCACTGTAATTAACCGTAGTATTTTTGTAATTGAACGATTTCAATCTTTTTTTTTACAAAAATAACAAACAATAATTAAATGATGAAAGTTTCAAAAATTAATAACTAAATAGTATTTTTGTTTTAAATACACTACTTATGAACAAAAAAATACTATTACTGATTGGGAGTCTTTTACTTACTTTCAGTGTATCGGCTCAGGAGCAAGCTAAAGAAAGCACAAAAGAAAAAAAAGTAATTGTACGTGAATTGCCTGTTTATAGAGATGTTGATGTTATGGCAACATATCGTGGCGGTTATGATGTTTTATTAAAACAGATAGAGAAAGCTACTAAAAATTGTAAAAGAGGTAAAATTAAAAGTGCAAATTCAACCATAGTTATGGACGTTTTAGTAACGGATAAAGGCAAAGTAGCCCGTATTGATTTTGTTAAAAATGAAACCGATCTTTGTGTAAACGAGATTCGTTCAGTCCTAGAAAAAGCAACTCAATGGGTACCAGGAAGAATTAACAATAAGCCAGTAAACTCTTTTCTACAGTTTACCTTTAATTTAAATTAATATTTGTCGGTCAAAATAAAAAAACAGAAAATCTGTTTTTTTATTTAAATCTTTATTCTATATTTGTAGAACAAGTTCTAAAAAGGTAGAATATGAAACTCACAGCAGCAGAAGAACAATTAATGCAGTACGTTTGGAAATCGGAAAAAGTGTTATTAAAGGATTTAATTGACAGTTACGACGAACCCAAACCCGCAAAGACGACCGTGGCAACAACCATTAAAAAATTAATTGATAAAGGTTATGTGGCTTACGATGAAATAGGAAATACACGGGTGTATTATGCTATTATTAAGAAGGAAAGCTATTTTTCTAAGCAAATGAAAAATATGATTAAACAGTTTTTTGATAATTCTACAAGTCAATTTGCGTC
>JAHAYQ010000193.1 GCA_018384465.1 Myroides sp.
CAAGAGCAATTTGGTTTCCTAATGAACGCTTTCCAATACGGCGCACCACCACATGGAGGTTTGGCTTTTGGTTTAGACCGTTTGACAGCCATTTTAGGCGGACAAGAAACCATTCGCGATTTCATTGCGTTCCCTAAAAACAATTCAGGTCGTGATGTAATGATTGACGCACCTGCAACGATTGATAATGCACAGTTAGATGAATTATCGATTCTATTGAATGTAAAAGCTTAATATTTTTTTAAGTTTTAGCTATAAAAAAAGGAAATCAATTTTGGTTTCCTTTTTTCGTTAGATACTATGAAACCTGTTAATTTTTAATACATTTGAAAACAACTAAACTTTATGATTATGCGTATATTATTATCCCTGTTTTTATTTGCTATATCGTTTTCATACGGACAAGAAAAATCTGAAGCTAAAAAATTTTTAGAACAATTTGAACCCTTAGAAGGACAATATTTTGAGGGGGAAATTGTAGCCGGAGGAAAGGAAGGCGATGGCTTTGTGGGTCAAAAATTGTTGATGCAAGTGAAATCATATGCGGATCGTGAAGTTAAAATTCCTTTTTATGTGGGTGAAGACAAATCACGTACGTGGGTTTTCACTTACTCCAACCATACACTTACGTTGAAACACGATCATCGACACGCAGACGGTTCGCCTGACAATCTTACCTTTTACGGAGGAACGGCTAATAATCATGGTTCAGAGACTTTTCAAATGTTTCCTGCGGATCAAGAAACTTGCCAAATGATAGATTACGCTTGTTACAATGTTTGGTGGATCACAATGGATGGCAGCACATTTACATACAATTTACGCCGCATAGGAACCGATCGTTTTTTTTCAGTAAAGTTCGATTTGAGTAAACCTGTACCTTCAGATTTTCAACCATGGTAAGCTAAATTTATCTTTTTTAAGAAAACATAAAAAAATCCGTTACAAATTTTAGCACCAATTCAATCGTAAGAAATTTTGTAACTTTATAGAAATAAATCAACAAATAAAATGAATCATTTAAAAGATAAAGTTGCCTACATTACAGGTGGATCAAAAGGTATTGGCTACGGAATTGCTCAATCACTTTTAAAAGCTGGTATGAAAGTCGCAATTTCTGGTAGAAATACCGAAGCTATACAAAAAGCAAAAGAGCAATTGGGCAGTGAAAATGTTTTAGCTTTAGTTTCTGATGTCCGAAATTTTGAAGAGGAACAAAAAGCTACTGCCGCTATTTTAAAGGAGTTTGGCAAAATAGATGTTGTAATTGCCAATGCAGGTTTGGGTAAATTTGCACCTATTCACGAAATGAGTTTAGAAGATTGGAATGCAATGATTGACACAAATTTAACAGGCGTTTTTCACACTTTAAAGGCAACCGCCCCACAACTTATTGAAAACAAAGGGTATTATGTATCGATTTCTAGCTTGGCAGGTACTAACTTTTTTGCTAACGGAGCTGGCTATAATGCGTCGAAATTTGGTGTAGTAGGTTTTACGCAGGCAGCCATGTTAGATTTAAGAGCGTACGATGTCAAGTGCACTACGATTATGCCAGGATCGGTTACTTCGCATTTTAACGAACATGTACCAAATGATAACGACGCGTGGAAAATTCAACCTGAAGATATTGGTCAGTTGGTGGTTGATTTGCTAAAAATGAATCCGAATGTATTGCCGAGCAAAATTGAAGTTCGACCTACCAAAACTTCTTCATAATTGATCAAGTTTAAATAATTCTATAAAAAATGTCCTTCGTTCTGAAGGACATTTTAACTACAGAGAAGTAGAAATTAAACTCTTTTGAAATTTAATCTGCTTACCAAACACTTAGCTACTTATAACAGATTTTATAGTTTCAGCTCATAATGGGTACTTCTTCCTCCTGATTTTGCTTTAACCAAAATACCTTTATTTACTAAATCAGTTATATCTCTCAAAGCTGTGTCTTGTGATGATTTGGTTATTTTTGCCCATTTAGAAGTTGTCAAAT
This sequence comes from Myroides sp., assembly GCA_018384465.1. GTDB lineage: Bacteria > Bacteroidota > Bacteroidia > Flavobacteriales > Flavobacteriaceae > Flavobacterium. Next base: position 1,994 of record JAHAYQ010000193.1, read on the forward strand.
TTCCGTCAAAGTTATCCATGAGCTTGTTCAGCATTTTTTGCTGTCGTTCGTTACTAATAAGACCAGCATTTCTCATCCAGAATTGATGTTTCTGTACTACTTTGTCAATGATTGTGTTTGAAGAAAGTATTGCATTTTTCAAACATTCAAGAAACCAAATAACCCACTCAGTAATATCTAAATCACTTTTCTGAGTTTGCTCTAATATGTTATAATATGACTTTTTTTCATTTTTTATTTGTGCCGACATACTATAAAACCGTTGGTTTACTCCATCAGCCTTAGAAAGTTGCATATCTGTAATAGCACGAGCTATACGACCGTTTCCTTCATCAAACGGATGTATAGTTACAAACCATAAATGAGCAACACACGCTTTGAGTATAGGATCAATCCTCTCCTCATCTCTTTCTAAAGGAGAGAAGGTTTTATCATTAAACCAATCTATGAATTGTTTCATTTCCTGTTCTAAAAGTTCCGCTTTTGGAGCTTCATAATGGATAATTTCTCTGCCCATCCCGCCAGAAACAACCTGCATATCTCCTGAACGCCATTTAGCAACTTCAATTTTATACATTCCACTTCTTCCTGTTGGGAATAATGCAGCGTGCCAGCCAAACAATCTTTCATCACTCAAAATTTTATTACTGTTCTGAGTAGCGTCTAACATCATTTCTACGACTCCATCAACATGCCTGTCTGAATGTTCCGATCCTGAATTTTCTAATCCCAACCGTGTAGCAATAGAGGAACGAACTTGTTCAGGGTTCAATATATCACCTTCAATCTCAGAAGACTGTACCACATCCTGAATTAATGTTTCTAAGTTAGCTTCATCCTTTAACTTAAAACCCAGCAGTTCAACTTTACCCATAAGTTTGCCTTGCAAATTTCTAACTTCACTCAACAGTGAAATAAAATCCTGCTCGTTCCATTGGAAATTAGCCCAGTTTTTAAGTTGATGTATATAAATTGGCATCCTAATTCTTATTTATGCGGTAAATATACGTATTATCCTCCGCAAATTATGCGGTGATTAATGTGTTTTTCTCCGCATTTCATTTTTCTCATATAATATAAAGATGAGAAAGGGGACAGATTTTTTAACTTTACTTTTTTCGATGAGTTTGAAATTTTGTTTCAAAAACAAAAAACTCACTGAAAATCAGTGAGTTTCGTAAATAAAATTAGCTAAAACTTTAGCAGAGAGAAAGGGATTCGAACCCTCGATGCAGTTACCCACATACAAACTTTCCAGGCTTGCTCCTTCAACCACTCGGACACCTCTCTTTTTGCGATTGCAAACATACAGCAAATTATCAATTTAAAGCTATAAGAAACAAAAAAAGATGCCTTTCCCGACATCTTCTCCGTTTATTCTACTACAAACTCTACATTTTCAATAACAGAACTTGATGGTGCTTTAAAAGTCAATTTTACTTTTGTTTGCTTTTCAGAATGATCTACTTTTAAAGTACCTTCAGTAATTTTAAAATAACCCGCTTCGCCTTTGCAATAACAATGTTTTCCATAAACCAGTTTTACTTGTTCTAACTCGTCGTCTTTATATTGTTTTTTAAACTTTTGAGCAGGAATTTCTAAAAACAACTCTTCCTTGTAAAAGTCATCGGCATAATTTCCTTCCGTTTTGTTTCTGTCAAAACTGTATTCAACCAAAACTTTTTCAGGATCAAAATGCGTTTGCGGATATAATTCATTAAATCCGTTTAAATTTAATCCTTTTTCAAATTCGCGTGTTGCAGTTACTTTTCCGTTTTCAGGTGCAACCGAAATCATTGTTACTTTTTTGCCTAACCAGTTGGTAGATTCAACTCCTTTTGTAGTTGAACAGCTAACTGTTACGACAGCAATAGCCAGTAACGCAATCATTTTTTTCATATATTTATTTTCCGTTATAATTGTTCATTGCATTGTTTAAACCCGCCAAAGCAAATTCTTTCACAGCTTTAGAAACCATTTCTAATCGTTCTTTTAACGCTGTGTTTTCCTCATCACTCCAATCGCCTAAAACATAATCAACTTGTTGCCCTTTTTTAAATTGATCCGAAATTCCAAATCGTAAACGAGGATATTCCGAACTGTTCAAAATCAACTGAATGTTCTTCAACCCATTATGTCCGCCGTCTGATCCTTTTGCCTTAATTCGAATAGATCCGAAAGGTAAATTTAAATCATCTGTAATAATGAGCACATTTTCTTTGGCAATTTTTTCTTTTTCCATCCAATATTGTACCGCCTTGCCCGATAAATTCATATAGGTATTGGGTTTTAAAAGCAACAATATTTTATTTTTCACCTTAATTTCAGTTAAGGCTCCCAATTTTACTGTTTCAAAAGTTGCTCCGGCTTCATTTGCCATAAAATCAACCGCCTTAAAACCAATATTATGACGTGTATTTACATATTCGGCACCAATATTACCCAAGCCGACAATTAAATATTTTTTCATTCTTTCTGTTTGATCTTGATTGTGCGATTTAGCTTTAAACCACTTTGTAAAAAAATTCATTGCAAATGTATTAACAAATAGGTAATTTAGAATATAGAAACGCAAGTTATGGAAAACTTATACATTATTTGGGATTTTGTTAAAGAATGGTATTGGATTCCTTTGCTGTTGATAAACACCACGGCTTTTATTACCATTTTGGTAGAAAACGGCAAGCCCGAAAAAACGATTGCCTGGCTAATGGTGATTGTTTTTTTACCTTTTATTGGGGTGATTTTGTATTATTTTTTTGGTCAGAAATTTCAGAAAGAGAAATATTTTAGACGATTAGACCACAGATACAAACAAAAATTAGAAGAACGGTGGATTGATTTAGAACCTTTTATCACCAAAGAAATTAAATTAACCGATAGTTACGATCCCCATTTAAACGATGTTTTTGAATATTTGGTTAATACCCGAAATGCCATTCCAACATCCAATAACGAAGCACAACTTTTGATAAATGGCGAAGAAAAATTTCAATTTTTGTTAGACGATCTCAACAAGGCACAACATCACATTCATTTTGAATATTATATTTTTGATGAGGATGAAATTGGCAGTAAAATTTTAGATATTTTAGTCGAAAAAGCTCAAAACGGAGTCGAAGTACGCTTGATTATCGATGATTTTGGCTCTGCAAAATTTGCCAAACGAAAAAAACATTATGAAGACTTAGGTATTCAGTTTGAAATTTTCCTTCCAGTTCGTTTTTCTTCTTTAGCGAATAGTAATTACCGAAATCACAGAAAAATTGTGGTAATTGACGGTACAGTTGGTTATGTGGGCGGCATTAATATTTCCGATAAGTACCTTAATCCCAACAAATTTAACTTGTATTGGCGTGATACTGCTTTGCGAATAGAGGGCGATGGGGTTAAAATACTTCAGATTCAATTTTGGCTACATTGGCAAAGTATAGCTAAAAACACTTTTTTACTTACTCCAAAATATTTACCAACTTTCACTACGCAATTTAGTCGGAAATTACCTATTACATTTGCTTTTTCATCACCCGGAAATACACCGCCACACGTAATGGAATCGATGATTTTAAGTATTTCGGCAGCTCAAAAAAGCATACAATTGTGTACGCCTTATTTTATTCCCACCGATTCATTCAAAACTGCTTTGCTTATTGCTGTTTCTAAAGGTGTTGATGTGTCGCTAATGATTCCTTATCAAGGCGATGCTGCAATAGTACAAGCTGCATCGTTGTCTTTTTTAAAACCTTTTGTGCAACGAGGCATGAAAGTGTATTTGTACAAAAAAGGATTTATGCACGCTAAAACCATTTGTATTGATGGCTTACTGAGTTACATTGGTACCACTAATTTAGATTCACGTAGTTTTCTAATTAATTTTGAGCTATCTGCTGTTTTGCTTGATGAAAAAATTGCCCAACAACTCACACAACAATTCGAAAAAGACAAAGCGGTTAGCAGAGTATTTACTGCCGAAACCTGGAAAAACGAAAAATGGTATTATAAGGCATTTGCATCTATTTGTAGGTTATTGGCGCCGTTGTTGTAATTCTATTCTTCAATCAACTGATTTTCGATTCGTTCCAACTGTTCTATCAAATCATTAATTTCTCTTTGATTTTTTTTTATGATTCTCGGACGCAATACAAACCAATTAAAACCAATCCATAATATCAAAGCTAAATAAAATACACTTTGAACAGCAGGTTTCATCATTGAAAGATATTCGTAGATGTAAAGCACTATCCCTAAAGATAATAAAATGAAATACACACTCATAATTTTATTTTGCAAGTAGTTCTCTTGTTTTTTAATGGATTTGAGATTGTTCAAATAATCAACATTTGATTGATTTTCGTTTATTTTAGAAAATGTATTTTTCATCTTGCTATTGAAGAAAATCACAAGCATCATTGCGAAAAGGGTTAATACAATTCCAATTTTTGTGCTTATAAACAGTGGCTTAAAATATATCCAAATGAAAAGTATAAATAAAATTGTAAAAAAAAGCAATACATTAAGCATTACTGCTTTTTTTCTCTTTGAGCTTTTATAGATTTCTATTTTTTTAAAAACTTCTTTCACATCTGTAGTTGGAATATATTGTTTACCCCAAATCTTTTTTAAATCTAAATTAGTTTCCATGAGCTTTAAACTTTTGAGTAAGTTGGATTTTTATTCTATGGATTTTTACGCGAACATTATTTTTTGATAAACCGACAATTTGAGCAATTTGATCTTGATTTACATCCTCTAATTCTAAAGAAATTATAATTCGATCTATCTCCTGGAGTTCTGCAATAAACTTATATAGCAATTGAATATCAGGTTCCATATTTTGTTTCATCTCATCGGTAAGATAAGCCGGAAATTCTGCTTTTATAATTCGTTTATCTTTTTCTATTTGACGTAAACAAATATTAGTTGCAATTCGGTATATCCAAGTGCCAATATCTGCTTCTTGACGAAACGAAGAAAGGTTATGCCACACACTGATAAATGTTTCCTGAGCCATATCTTGTGCTATGGCATAGTCGTTAACATATCCCATACATAATCGAAAGATCCGATCCCAATATTTTTTATAGATTATATCGAAACTCATTCTTGTTCTTTTAGGAAGTCGATTAACTGTTGAATGTACCATTCTTTGTCATCGAACATTATAAAATGTAAACCTTGATTAGCATATTTAAGTTGGGCTGTGGTTAAATTTTTATACTGATCGCTAATAGACTCCTCAATATACTTAAAATGAGCTTCTAACAAAATTAATGAGGGCACTTTTATATTTTTTATACGTTGTCTTAAATCTATATTTGAAAAATCACAGAACATTTGCGCAAATGTTTTTCTATCTGATTTTAAACCCCAACTTAAAATTTCATCATGTTTAGACTGATTTGTAGATAAACTAACGGCACTTATTTTTTGCATTTGCAGGAATTGATCATCAGACATTTTTGCAATTTGGTCAACAAAACTTGAACAATCATTATCAACTACAGATTTAAATTCAGGATTCGTCAGTGCTAACAGGCAAGGCAACGCATCAACTACAACAATTTTATTTAATAAATCTGGATAATCCGCAGCAATTGCCATTGCTAAAGCTCCACCCATACTATGACCAATAACCATAGGTTTATTTATTTTATTATCGCTGATGAATTTCGCTATTTCCGCTTTCCAATATTCAAATGAGCTATTATCTTTTGGAGGCACACCAGCAAATCCTGCCATTGTTAGTACATAACAGGTATAATCATTTTCTAATGTCTTTACAGTTTCATTCCAAACATCGCCAGAACTAGCAAATCCTGGTATAAATATAAGCGCTTGTTTTCCTATTCCTGTTTTTGTTATCGAAAAAGGATATTCTTGTGAAAAAGTTAAAAAAGAAAATAGGAGAATTACTGAAGTTAAGATTGCTTTTTTCATGATTGTACATTTTAAAATTACCTTTTAGATACACAGATACTTAAAATGTTACAATCTTTTTTTGTATTAATTAGAAATCTTTTCAATCCTAATTCCAGCGATTTGTTCCATGCCCGTTGGTTTATTTACATGATCGTATTTGGGGCTTTTGTTGATGTCAATTGTTGTAGTTGGTAAAATGCGTACCCAAAGCGAAACATCATCACCTGCTTGTAACGACACCAATTTGGGGACGATATGTAAGCCTGCCGCTACATCAAAATTACCGTAACTGTATTTAAATTGAGCTGTGCCCAATATCTCTTCATTGCTTTTAGAATGATTTTTTAAAAGGAAAAGCTCTATGTGAATACTATCTTTAGACGAAGTACCCATAACTCCGGGATTGATGTTTGCAAAGGCAGAAACTTCAAAAGATCCGGAAGACGAAACTGTAATTTTTTCGTTTATAAACTGACCTATTTTATTGTACACCATATCAACATCACGAAAGTTGATTTGTTGGGGTATAGAATGAACATTTTCTAAATGTATGCTACGTAAACTGCGTACGTACAGCGAAGGTTCTTGTGAAAAAACCTGAAAACCAACTAACAATAAAACAAAACTAATAATATTTTTGGTAGGCATCTTCATCGCTAATTAATTTAATATTCATAGAAAACGAAACACAATCTTTATTTTTTCGATCGCACCCCAATACACAGCTTAATAATACATTGCCGATTAATCCGGATCTGATTGCTGGCGCTATTACTACGCCTTGTTGCAAATAAACTATGGTAGGATATACTGTAATTCGTGAAAATAGATCTTGATTATCCTGATCGAACGATTGGCGCGTTGCAGCTATATACTGTTCATTGTTATCAGAAATCTGAACAACACCAAAATTCACGCCTCCCCTGTTGTATTTTATAACACTGGTACTAGGGTTAAAATGAAAAGAAGCCGTGATTTCATAAAAGCCGTTTTCAGGAATAATCAATCTGTCGGTAGCATCATCAATAACAAACAACGTATTGTGAACAATATCCTTTTTGTCCATTTTTACATAGTGAAATGTTTTTTGCCCTACACGTAAATTAAATGTTTGCTGCTGGTTGGTTTTATAGGAAAACGAAGGTTGCGCCCAGCCAATAAAGGAGCACAAAACAAAAAACAAAAAAATTATTTTTTTCATTTTTTTCTTTCAAAGATACAAAAAGCCAAAAACTATGCAATTTTTTAAAAGAAGATCAAAAAAAGAATGCAACCCTTAAGAGTTGCATTCCGTACTTTTATAATTAAAAAAATTTATTCAACACCGCCACCCATAGCTTTGTAAAGCTGTATGTTGGCATTCCATAAATTATATTGTGTGGTAATAATATTCAGTTGGGCGTTTAACTCGCTTTCGGTAGCTGTTAACACTTCTAAATAACTTGCCATACCATTGTTTAACAACTCTTCCGAATACTCAACAGCATTTGTATAAGCTTCAGCTTCTTGTTGCTTTAAAACCAATTTCTTTTTGTTGATATCAATAGCGTATAGCGCGTCAGAAATTTCTTTACTGGCGTTCAAAACGGTTTGCTTATAGTTTAAAAAAGCCTTTTCTTGATTTGATAAACTGACTTCGTATTGCGTACGGATCTGACGTCCGTTTAAAATCGGCTGTGCAATACCGCCAATAATACTGGCAAAAAATGATGTAGGATCGAACAATTTATCAAAATCAACCGATTGCAATCCTCCACTTGCTGTTAATCGTAAAGTAGGATAAAAACTCGTCTTGGCAACATTCGTCAACTCAAACGCATTTCTAAAGCCCAATTCTGCAGCTAATACATCGGGGCGGTTGTTCAACACTTCAATAGCAATACCTTCTTCTGTATTCACATTCAATTGCATATCTTTAAAAGAAGATCTTTCAATAGCTTGTGGAAACCTTCCCATCAAAATACTCAACGTATTTTCTTGCACTTTGATATTGTTATCAATATCCAATAGCAACGCTTGAGCGCTTAACAATTGTGCTTCTGTTTGTTTTATTGCTACTTCGGTTACCCTTCCCGCATCTTTTAATGCTTTATTGGTTTCTAAGCTTTTGGTTCTGTTTTCTATGGTTCTCAAAGCAACTTCTTTTTGCGCATCTAAAGCCAATAAGTTGTAATAACCAGAAGCCACCATAGCAACCAATTGTGTACGTACTGCCTGATGCGCGGCAAGTGTTTGTAAATAAGTTGCTTCGGCAGCAGCTTTTCGACTGCTTATTTTACCCCAAATATCAGCTTCCCAACCTAAATTTGCTGTAATATCAAACTGATCTAACCGCTGACGTTGCCCCAAAATACGTCCAAATTGCGTATTAATAGAGTTTACGGAATGTGTATAGTTAGCACCCACGCTGAAAGTAGGTA
>JAHAYQ010000198.1 GCA_018384465.1 Myroides sp.
GAAACCCGAATTAATGAATTTCACAGTTTTAATACGCAACCAGTTTTAGGATTGCGCGAAGGAAGTTGGTTGGAAGTTCGCGGATCAAAAATTACATTACGAGGCGAATTAACAGCTCGTTTGTTCAGACAAAACCAACAACCTATTGAATTAGAACCCAATTCAGATTTATCAAACTTATCATAAAACGATCCTTTACAGATCGTTTTTTTTAATAAAATAGCTGTACCTTTGCCTCATGGTAGAACTAAATTAAAATAGTTCTTTAAAAGGGAATTGAGTAAAAATCTCAAGCTGTACCCGCAACTGTAAGCTATACAAACTATTTATTCACAAAGGTCACTGGATTTTTTCTGGGAAGACGAATAAATTAGATGCAAGCCAGGAAACCTGCCATAATAAACAAATCAACTTTCGGGATTAAAAGTTTATGATTGGCACTTCCTATCATAGTATTTATAATCTCATAAGTTTCGGGAGTTAAACTTTAAATTTTATATACTATGAGAAAAATTACTTTTTTTTTCTTTCTATTGTTATCTACATTGTCATTTGCACAATTTACACCAAATGATGTAAAATATTTTGTAGGAACCGGCTCTAGTACAGCTTATTTAGTAATCGACTTCAAAGATGACACAGATGACCGCTCTTATGCATGGGGAATTCGCTTTGATGAAAACCAACCAATCAATGGTATTGAAATGTTAGAACTACTCGCCCAAGAAGAACCAAACTTTAGTTTCGACCAATCGGGTGGTTTTTTAGATCAAATTGCATTTAATCATCACGACTCTTATGAAATGGAAATCGATTATTGGAGTTTATGGGCTTCAGTAGACGGCACTACTTGGAATATGGATGGATGGATGAGTACCGATCTAGTAGACGGAAAATGGTACGGTGCAAGTTATGGTTTTGGAATGGCAATTCCTGGACCAACTGCTCCTATAACTCCCATTCCTGCCTATTCTTCGCAATGGTTATCACATGCAGATATCACAACATGGATTGGAACTGGATCAAATGAAAGTTTAGTTGTTATTGATTTAGGAACTACTACAAATGATGTAGCAAATTCTTATGTGTTCGGTATCAAATACAACGGAACTCTAACTGCACAACAAGCACTTAACACCATACAAACTACCTTTCCTGCTTTTACTTATAATTTAAACGGAAATATTTTAGATGCTGTTACATTAGCAAACCATACCATTGCCAATACGCCTTCTACTTTATACAAAGGAACCAATTTATCAAACTGGGTTACAGAAGGTAATTTTAATTCATTAACACTTTCAAATAACGAATGGTTAGGAATAAGCTTTGGTAATAGAAGACCTTTTACTCCTCAGGATGGAAATACCTTATTATCAAATAAACACTTCCAAACAGTAGAATTCACAGCATACCCAAACCCTACATCTAACTTAATAACAATAGCATTAAACGAAGAAATTAAAAACGTAACTGTTTACAACCTTATGGGAGCTAAAGTTATGAACGCTTCAAGTAACCAGATAGATCTTTCCCATTTATCAAGCGGTACTTATATCATGAAAGTAACTACAGAAAAAGGGATAGGCACTCAAAAAATAATTAAAAAATAACGGATAATCTTATTAATAAAATTCACAAAACGGTCTCTTATAGATCGTTTTTTTATTTCTTTTTTGTAACTTGAAAAGAAAATTATGCTTGATAAAATAAAGAAAACCATCGATTTAATTCAATCTATTGACATCGATGCCCTACAAAAACTCAATGAAAAGGTAGATTTAAAACAATTAATGGCTTCGGTAAGTTCTCTGAACGATGATCAGTTAAAAAGCATTGTTCATTTAATGAAATCGGTCAATAAAAAACATGAAGTACCACCAATTGATGCCGATTTTTATGATATCAGTGATCGATTAACAGTTGAAGAACGTGAAATTCAATTAAAAGTTCGTGCTTTTATGGAAAAAGAAGTAGCTCCACTCGTAAACGAACATTGGTTGCACGACAGTTTTCCTCACGAAATTATTCCTAAAATAGCGGAATTAAATATTTGTGGAATCAACTTTGAAGGATATGGTTGTGCAGGAAAATCGTCTTTATTAGAAGGAATTATTGCTTGTGAGTTAGCTCGGGTAGATCCTTCTATTGCTACTTTTTTCGGCGTACAAAGTGGTTTGTGTATGGGAAGTATTTATCGTTGCGGATCGGAAGAACAAAAACAAGAATGGCTGCCCAAGTTACAAAAATTCGAAAAAATTGGAGCTTTTGGATTAACTGAACCCGAAGTTGGATCGGGCGCTGCCGGTGGTTTAACCACGACTTGCGAAAAAACAGAAAACGGTTGGAAATTAAACGGACAAAAAAAATGGATTGGCAACGCAACTTTTGCTGATATTGTTATTATTTGGGCACGTGATGTAGCAGATAACCAAGTAAAAGGTTTTATTGTTCGAACCGAAACTCCAGGTTTTTCTGTAGAAAAAATTAAAGATAAAATGGCATTGCGTATTGTACAAAACGGTTTAATTACCTTAACCGATTGTATGATTGAAGAAAAAGATCGATTACAAAATGCAAATAGTTTTAAAGATACTGCCAAAGTTCTGCAAGCTACACGAGCCGGAGTTGCTTGGATGGCTGTAGGTTGTGCCCGCGGCGCTTACGAAAACGCATTAGCTTATACCACACAGCGTGAACAGTTTGGAAAACCTATTGCTGCGTTTCAATTAATTCAAAATCATTTGGTAGAAATATTATCAAATTTAACCGCGATGCAAACTATGGTTTTTCGTTTGTCTGTATTGCAGGATGCTGGAAAATTGAAAGACGAACACGCTTCTTTAGCTAAAGTTTTCTGTACTATGCGAACTCGGGATATTGTATCAAGAGCTCGTGAAGTAATGGGTGGAAACGGTATTTTACTTGAATATAATGTAGCACGTTTTTTAGCAGATGCCGAAGCAATTTACTCGTACGAAGGAACCAAAGAAATTAATTCATTAATTGTTGGCAGAAGCATTACCGGATTTTCTGCTTTTGTTTAAATTAATCTGAATTAAGTAACCTAAACTTCGCAACTTTTATCTTTACTAAAACAAAAAAATTATGAAAGTAGAATTTAACTACTTAGAAGTCATAAAAAAGGATGAAAGTAAACGTTTTGAATTAACCATTGACGGTCATATCGCATTTATCGACTTTACCCAAAGAGGAACAGATGTTATAAAGTTAATACATACCGAAGTTCCTAAAGAATTAGGAGGACGTGGAATTGCAGCTGTTTTGGTAGAAAAAACATTACAGTATTTAGAAAAAAATAAGTTTACCTTATATCCAATTTGTCCGTATGTATTTGCGTACATTAAAAAACATCCGG
>JAHAYQ010000200.1 GCA_018384465.1 Myroides sp.
ATGGTTTCGGTCATGATGTAATCTTCTTGACAAATCATGTGAATGGTTCCAAAAACGTACGATGGTTTTTCTAAACCCTTACCTGAAATTTCCCATAACAAACTTTTATTGTCTTGAGCAAATATTGTAAACGATACTAATGTTAAGGCGCATATTGCGATACTTTTTACTAATTTCTTCATATTTAATTTCTTTATGAAGTAAGTAGCAGTTTATTGAAAATGTTACATAATATCTGTGTAAATTTTTATCTTTTGCAGCGAATGATCAAAGGAGAATGTATGTAAGTGATTGTTTATTAAAGAGCTGATTCTATATTTTCCTTTTTATAGGATTTTGCCTGTTTGAGAAGAATGATAAAATTTCAACACTATTATTTTGAGTACGATAATATAAAGTGTTGAACTTTAAAATAACAACTTTGTGGATGTTATTACTTTTTGATTTTGGAAATAAATTTTGATTTTGGGATATTAATTCAGTGATGTTTTCAATTTTCTGAACCAATTTTTTAATTTCTTTTTCCGAAAAATTTTCCTCAAGATATTCTATCGTTTTTTCTAATTCCTTTCTCGCATTTTGTGTCCATTCAATATTAAAGCCACTTTTCATAGATTTTTCTCACATTTGAATGCGGTTCTAATTTGTTATTATCAGCATCGGAAATCCCCTTTTCAATTGATTCTTTCTCTCCTTCAGAAATAGAATCCCTCCAATCTTTAGTTTCTTCTTTTTTGAATTTTAGTAGTTTTTCTATAATAGAATGATCTTCTAATGTAGATAGCCATTGGATTAATTCAATTTTTTTATTTAATGTTTGTGTATTCATACAATTTGTCAGTTAAATTCAAATTTATGAATTAAATTTTAATTTATTACGATCTTTCTAAAATAGTATCTAGCAGTAAGTTACTCGTTTTCTAATAAATCAGGTCTACGATTTTTAGTGTGTTCGTATGCTTTTTCTTCTCGCCATTTTTCAATTTCTGGAAAATTTCCACTCAATAAAATATCAGGCACTTTCCAACCGTTGTATTCAGCCGGACGTGTGTAAATTGGCGGAGCTAATAAATTATCCTGAAAACTGTCGGTTAGGGCAGATGTTTCGTTAGAAAGTACTCCGGGAATCAATCTAATAATAGCATCACACAAAACAGCAGCACCTAATTCACCGCCCGAAAGTACATAATCGCCAATAGAAATCTCTCTGGTAATAAATTGATCACGTACTCGTTGGTCAACTCCTTTGTAATGCCCACAAAGAATGATAATATTTTCAGCCATAGACATGCTGTTGGCAATTTGCTGGTTCAGTGTTTCACCATCTGGTGTCATGTAAATGATTTCGTCGTACGCACGTTCGGCTTTCAGTTTGGTAATACATTTGTCAATTGGTTCAATACTTAAAACCATTCCTGCACCGCCACCAAACTGGTAATCGTCAACATTTTTATGTTTATTGGTACTATAATCTCTTAAATTATGAAAATGAACTTCAACCAAGCCTTTGGCAATGGCTCTTTTTAAAATCGATGCTTCAAACGGACTCTTAATTAATTCGGGTAAAACAGTTATAATATCAATACGCATAAAAAAATATTTGTTGCAAAATTACATTTTCTTTTGATGAAAACAGCTTTATCGTAATTTTAAGATTGATAAAAAGAAATAACCTTATATTTGTAGCTTATTAAATTTATTATGGAAAACGGTATATACGCAAAATTCACAACACCAAAAGGTGAAATTTTAGTAAAACTAACACACGATAAAACGCCAGGAACAGTAGGAAACTTTGTTGCTTTGGCAGAAGGAAATTTAGAAAACACGGCTCGTACCCAAGGAAAGCCTTATTACGATGGTTTGACTTTTCACAGAGTTATTGCTGATTTTATGATTCAGGGTGGTGATCCAACAGGAACAGGTTCTGGCGGTCCGGGGTATAAATTTGATGATGAGTTTCATCCAGAATTAAAACACGATACTCCTGGAATTCTTTCTATGGCAAACGCGGGTCCTGGTACTAATGGATCTCAGTTTTTTATCACGCACATTGCAACACCTTGGTTAGATAACAATCATACGGTTTTTGGACATGTAGTTGAAGGACAAGATGTGGTTGATGCAGTAGAACCTGGCGATAAAATGGATAAAGTGGAGATTATCCGTGTGGGCGATGAAGCTGAAAAATGGAATGCAGTTGAAGCGTTTAGAACTTTTGAAGGATCTCGTACTAAAAGATTGGCAGACGAAAGAGCAAAATTTGAAGCCGAATTAGATAAAATTGCAGCAGGTTTTCAAAAAACAGATAGTGGTTTACGTTACCAATACATTCATCAAGGATCGGGTAAGCAAGCAACTAAAGGCAGTAAAGTAGCAGTTCATTATAAAGGACAATTGCCAAACGGACAGGTGTTTGATGAATCGTACAAACGTAAGCAGCCATTAGAATTTACCGTGGGAATAGGTCAGGTGATTGAAGGTTGGGACGAAGGAATTATGTTATTAAAAGTTGGCGATAAAGCTCGATTTGTAATTCCATCGCACTTAGGTTACGGATCACGTGGTGCAGGTGGTGTTATTCCACCAAATGCTACGTTGATTTTTGATGTAGAACTTATGGATGTTAAATAAAACAAAATGCCTCTTTTTTAAAGAGGTATTTTTATTTTTGCACAATGAAGAAATTGTACACCTTAATTTCATTACTAACTATAACAGCAGCAGGCGCACAAATTGGCGATGCCATTCACTGTGGATACGATTTTACGAGTTATATTGTGGTGAAACCTCATGAAGATGGTAAAACACAAACCATAAACGGTTTAAAAATGAGTATTTGTGATGAGAATGGAAACGAAGTTATCAACAGAGATTTTAAATTGAGTTGGAAAAATAATAACCAACCGTTGCATTTTGTTCGCAATTATAAAATTGATGCGAACAACAAACGTTTAGAAGGTTTTGATCAAGGTAAATGGTTCTATTATTTTGCTGATGATCATTATCTGGTAACGGTTTCTAATACCTTTAATGCCGAAGCGTATTATTTAAAAATCGAAGATACAGACGGTGAAGCAAACGGCGGACATTTTAAAACATTTATGATGCAGTTGGCTCCGTATAATATGTATATTTTGTGCGATTCTGAAGAACGTCAGCAAGCTATGCAGTTTGGTAGAAGAATGAATAAACCTATTGAAGTGGTTTTGGATAGGTATTAATTATTTATTCATCAAAATTTTTATTCTACTCGCAGCAATATTAGATGCAATTACACTTAGAACAATGATGGTGCATACAACTAATAAACCATTGTTCCAATTAAAAACAATAGGGTAGGGCAATCCTTCAGAAACTTCGATTAGTTCAAAATGCTGTTGAGCTAGGGTAATAACAATTCCTAAGAAAAGTCCAATGGTTAAACCTATTCCTGACAAGATCAGTCCTTGATATAAAAATATTTTTTTTATTTCTTTTAGAGTGAAACCAAGATGATGCAGCGTTTTAATATGCTCTTTTTTCTCTAAAACAATCATGATTAACGCACCAGTAAGACAAAACAAGGTAACGATGATAATTAGCGTAAAAATTAAATAAATTGCTAAACTTTCTGTTTTTAGCATTTTATATAAACTTTCATTGAGTTGAGATCGGTTTTTTATTTGTAAGTCAGGGAAAATATTCTGCAATTCCGACGTAGCTGCTTTAACAGAGCCTTGTAATTTAAGTTCGATCTTAGAAAATTGTTGCGGGTTATAATTAAACAAATCACGTCCTACGCGTAAATCGGTGTAAATGTATTTGTTATCGGTTTCGATATTTCTAAGACTATAAATACCCGATGGATACAAGGGTAATTTAACATACGCATCTTCAGGCATACTGATAAGTCCTTTGCCAGGTTTCATAGCTAATACTTCAAGGAGTTTGTCGTTAGAATACATCCCCGCAGAAAGTTCATTTGCTAAGCCATTTCCCAAAACAGCATCGTTGGTATTTGGCTGAATCCAATGCCCGTAAACAATGTAATCTGTTACGTCAACAGTATGCACATAATTACTGTCTACAGCTTTAATAACAGCTACAATTTGCTTATCGCCATAGGTAAAAATAACGCGGTCCTCTATAATTTTTGAAAACGCTTTTATGTTAGTAGAAGTTTTTAATTGTTGTTCTTGCGAGGTTGATAGTTCAAAACTTTTCCCCGATGTTGGCAACACTACTAAATCTGGATCAATTAAATTGGTAAAAGATAAAGCATAACGTTCTAATCCGCTAAAAACAGATAAAACCACGAACAACGCCATACTACTTACTATGATTCCAATAGAAGCAATTCGAGTAATGATATTTATGGCTTTTGTTTTACTTTTACTAAAAGCGTATCTTTTTGCTATGTAGAATACCGCATTCAAAGTTATTTCTTTTTTCTACGGATCAATAATTCACGATTTTCAATAGGATTCTCTTCTCCTTTTAAAGCGTTGTCTATTTTTTCGATATAATCTAAACTGTCATCTATATAAAAAATTAGATTTGGTACTTTACGCAATTGATTTTT
>JAHAYQ010000238.1 GCA_018384465.1 Myroides sp.
AATACTTACTGAATGGGACGCGTTTAAATCTTACGATTACGAAGCAATAAAAAAACAAATGTTTGAACCTGCTTTTCTTTTCGATGGTAGAAATATATTAGATCCAACCAAAATTAAACAAATAGGTTTTCAATATTACGGCATAGGGAAGTAATAATTTTATTTGGGCGTTTCCCTCACATCTCGTTTCAAACAGATTATTTACACACAAATTCACCAATTTGTTACCATAACGTATATAGGTTATAGTCGGGTCGTGCTATCCGCTACACCTGAGGCATAAGCCGAACTGACCGAAGGTAATCCCTAACGCAACCCTTGTTGTGTTAAAACTACCTCACGCCTTTATAAACAAAATATTCGCCGTCCCATTCATAGATTAAATTTTTACTGGTAACATTTTGCTTGTCATCAACCAAAGCAATTTTCAGCGTATTGTTCTCCAGCGTAATTACTTCAACTGGGCGTTCAGGTCTATCAACGACACTGAAAAAATCATATTCAACAGAAATTTGATCTAATGTATTTGTCTTTGTTTTGAAAACTTGAATTTTATTCAATTTTCCTGTATCAATTTTATATGCGTTTATATGTTGAACCGAATATTTGCTAGATAAAATACTATTGGATATTACAAGATAGAACGTTTCTTTTTTGCTGTTTTTAACTTCGTAAATTTTAGAAAAGAAAGCTTGAGGATCTTTTTCAGCCAAGTGTATGTCTACTGTAATTTGTTCGTTTGATTTAAACTGAAAAATTTGATTAAAAAAGCGCATGGTTCCTCCCAAATGATTGTTCCAGCTATAAACTCGTAGATTATCATCGGCAGATGAAATCAAATTTATAGCATTTTCTTTTTGTAATAATTCAAAAGA
This sequence comes from Myroides sp., assembly GCA_018384465.1. Lineage (GTDB taxonomy): Bacteria > Bacteroidota > Bacteroidia > Flavobacteriales > Flavobacteriaceae > Flavobacterium. The sequence goes on from JAHAYQ010000238.1 coordinate 876, forward strand.
ATAATTGAATGTATTGGGATTGTTTTTAATTAAATCACTCATCGAATCGGTGAATCTTTTGCTGTTAATCACAATTAAACTATCGATTGGGGCGTTCTCCAAGGCTTTCAAAGTAGCATTGTGAAACTTTAAAATCTGTTTTTCCTTCTTTATCAAATTGGATGAATCACTATCAGTTTTTGTTTCTGAAAAAGTAATATTATTGTCCGTTGAATTACTTGTAGGTCGTTTATTACAAGAAATAATTATTGTGAAAAATAAAATAAAAACAATAGGCTTCATAAGTTACAAATTATAATGATGTTATGTAAAGATACTTTTTTAACAATTATTCCGGGATATTCGTAGCTAAAAAAAACAAATGAAAAGAATCAAAATGTAATGTTTATACGAAATATTATGCGTGCATAGTATATTATTTAAAATTTTTTTTATCTTCGTAGCTAATTAAGAATTAATCTAATAAAACCTAAGATAAATGAAAATATTAGTTTGCATCAGCCACGTGCCTGATACTACTGCAAAGATTAACTTCACCAATGGTGATACAGAATTTGATACAAACGGTGTTCAATTTGTGATTAATCCTAACGATGAATTTGGTTTAACACGCGCTATTTGGTTTAAAGAAAAACAAGGTGCTCACGTAACAGTTGTGAATGTTGGTGGTACTGATACTGAGGCTACCATTCGTAAAGCCTTGGCAATTGGTGCTGATGAAGCAATCCGTGTAAACGCAGCGCCAACTGATGGTTTCCAAGTAGCTAAAGAATTAGAAGCAGTTGTAAAGGCAGGTGCTTATGATTTAGTAATCTGCGGAAAAGAATCATTAGACTATAATGGAGGAATGGTTCCAGGAATGTTAGCATCTTTGTTAAATGTTAATTTTGTAAACTCTTGTGTTGGTGTTGAAGTAGATGGAAATAAAGCTACTTTAATTCGTGAAATTGATGGAGGTAAAGAAACATTAACTGCTGATTTACCAATCGTTATCGGTGGTCAAAAAGGAATTGTTGAAGAAAAAGATTTACGTATTCCAAATATGCGTGGAATTATGACTGCGCGTACTAAAGCGTTAAACGTAATGGAACCAGTTGCTACTGAAACTAAAACAAAAGCAGTTAAATTTGAAAAACCAGCTCCGAAATCGGCTGTGAAATTAATCAGTCCTGATAATTTAGATGAGTTAATCAATTTATTGCACAACGAAGCAAAAGTAATCTAAATTTTAAATGTTTGTCATTTCGAGCTTGTCGAGAAATCTTTAAAAGAACTTTCTTTAGCTTGTACAGAGCCGGTCGAAGTATCAAAATGACAACAATGTATTTCAATTTATAATTAAAAAATAAACGAAAATGTCAGTTTTAATATATACAGAATTTTCAGAAGGAAAATTTAAAAAGGTTGCATTAGAGTTAGCTTCTTATGCAAAAAAAGTAGCAGAATCATTAGGAACAACTGTTACGGCAGTTACTGTAAATGCGGGTGATGTTTCTGCATTAGGTTCATACGGTGTAGATAAAGTATTAAAAGTAGCCGATGCTAAATTAGATAAGTTCAATGCAAAAGCATACGCTGATGTAGTGAAACAAGCTGCTCAAAAAGAAGGAGCAAAAGTGGTAATTTTATCATCTACAACCGATTCTTTATACATGGCACCTATGGTTGCTGTTGGTTTAGAGGCTGGTTATGCATCAAACGTGGTAGCGTTGCCGGTTTCAACAAGTCCGTTTCAGGTAAAAAGAAATGCGTTTTCAAGTAAAGGATTCAATGTTACCGAATTAACTTCAGATGTTAAAGTAATTGCATTGGCTAAAAACTCATTTGGTTTGGCTGAAGCATCAGGTGCAGCCGCTGCAGAAGATTTTGCGGTAACTTTAAACGATGCCGATTTTAATGTAACCGTTCAAAGTCAAGATAAAACAACCGGGAAAGTTACCATTGCTGATGCAGAAGTTGTTGTTTCTGGTGGTCGTGGTTTAAAAGGTCCTGAGAACTGGGGAATGATCGAAGAATTAGCAAGCGTTTTAGGTGCAGCAACAGCTTGTTCTAAACCGGTATCTGATTTAGATTGGAGACCTCACGAAGAACACGTAGGACAAACAGGAAAGCCAGTTGCTTCTAATTTATACATTGCAGTAGGTATTTCTGGTGCCATTCAACACATTGCAGGTATCAACGCATCAAAAGTAAAAGTAGTTATTAATTCTGATCCTGAAGCACCTTTCTTTAAAGTTGCTGATTATGGGGTGGTAGGCGATGCATTCCAAATTGTTCCTGAATTAACTAAAAAGTTAAAAGAATTCAAAGCGAATAACAACTAAAACAAGTCATTCTGAACTCGTTTTCAGACGCGAGCGTAAGCGAACTGGTGAAACAATCTCATCTTATAATTAAACAGTCGTAAGAAATTACGACTGTTTTTTTTGCATAAATTATATGAAAATGTCCAAATTTGTCTAATATGGATAATTTTTATAAATTTGAATTGATTTAAATATCAAAATCATGAATATTAGTTTTACAAAAAAACAACAAGATTACATTGCAGAGCAAGTAACTTCAGGAGATTTTCAAAACGCAAGCGAAGTCGTTCGTGATGCATTGCGTTTGCATGAGATTTATCGAGTTCGAATGCTAAATGAACTTAAAGTAGAAATAGATAAAGGTTGGTCTTCTGCGTCAAGTTCTCGAAGTGTAAAAGATATTATTCAAGCTAAGAAGAAATCATAAAATGTCTGATATATCTTACGTTTTATCAGAAAAGGCAGAAGTCGATTTAGAGGAAATATTTGATTATACGTGTGAAGAATTTGGTTTTAATCAGGCAGAAAAATATTTGTTAGAGATTGAAAGTGTTTTTTTATTTCCTTTTCAAAAATCCATTTTCAGGTACAAATCGAACTGAGATTAAAGAAGGTTTATATAGTTTTCCAAAAGATAATCATATTATTTTCTATAGAATTTTTAGTAATCATATAAGAATAATTAGAGTATTACATGGTAGTCGCGATTTACCTAATTCATTTTTAATTTAATATCATTTAATCTAAAACCAAACAAAATAATTTACTAAACTAAGGCTATTAAATTTAAAGATATTATCTTTGTTTGATAGCCTTTTTTGGCTATTTTTATCAATATGAGTTTAGTAAAATTAACAATAAAAGGAATTTCATACAGTCATACCCAAAACGGAGCTTATGCTTTGATTTTGAATGAAGTAGATGGTGAGCGTAAGCTGCCAATAGTAATTGGCGCGTTTGAAGCTCAGGCAATTGCCATTGCCATAGAAGAAGATTTAAAACCGCCGCGTCCGTTAACACACGATTTGTTTAAAACTTTTTGTGATCGGTTTGCTATTGTAGTAAAACAGGTTATTATTCACAAACTGGTTGATGGCGTTTTCTTTTCAAGTATTATTTGTGAGCGTGAAGGTGTTGAAGAAATTATTGATGCCCGTACTTCTGATGCCATTTCGTTAGCATTGCGTTTTGATGCCCCTATCTTTACATATAAAAATATTTTAGATAAAGCCGGAATCTATCTCCGTGAACAGGAAATTGCCGATCAACATGACGAAGATCTTGATGAGGAGGATTTTAATGACGAAGAAGAGAATGATGAATCAATTAACGATGCCATTGACGAGTTTCTAAGTATTGGTAAGCAGGATAAAAGTAGTGAGTTCGCCGATTTTTCTGTCCAAGAATTAAACGATATGTTAGAATTGGCAGTCTTAAACGAAGATTATGAAAAAGCAGCTCGATTACGAGATGAATTGTCGAAACGAAATTTGTAATTAAAATGCAGCAATATCTTGATTTAATAAAGCACGTTTTAGAAAACGGAGTGCAAAAAGGCGATAGAACAGGTACCGGAACTAAAAGTGTTTTTGGCTACCAAATGCGTTTTGATTTGTCTGAAGGTTTCCCAATGGTTACTACCAAAAAAGTACATTTAAAATCGATCATTCATGAATTGCTTTGGTTTTTGAAAGGCGATACCAATATTGGTTATTTAAAAGAAAACGGTGTTCGTATTTGGGACGAATGGGCGAATGAAAACGGCGATTTAGGACCTATCTATGGATACCAATGGAGAAATTGGAACGGCGAAGAAATCGATCAGATTAAAGAATTAATCGAAACCTTAAAGACAAATCCAAACAGCCGCAGAATGTTAATTTCGGCTTGGAATCCTTCTGTTTTACCTGACACATCGGTTTCTTTTGATGAAAATGTTGCCAACGGAAAAGCAGCTTTGCCCCCTTGTCATGCATTTTTTCAGTTTTATGTAGCCGATGGAAAATTATCGTGCCAATTGTATCAACGTTCAGCAGATATTTTTTTAGGTGTTCCGTTTAATATTGCATCATACGCTTTGTTTACTATGATGGTTGCACAGGTTTGCGGGTTAGGTTACGGAGATTTCATTCATACATTTGGTGATGCGCACATCTACAACAATCATTTTGAACAAGTTGAATTGCAGTTGTCAAGAGAACCACGACCGTTACCAAAAATGATATTAAATCCAGAAATAAAAGATATTTTCGATTTCAAATTTGAAGATTTTACGTTGGTTGATTACGATCCGCATCCAGCAATTAAAGGACAAGT
>JAHAYQ010000258.1 GCA_018384465.1 Myroides sp.
CCTTTTGGAGTTTTAATACCAAATGGGTTTTCAAAATCTTTCCCCATCATAATCATACCGCCACGAGGTCCACGTAAAGTTTTATGAGTAGTAGTAGTTACAATATGGCAATAAGGAATAGGATCAGATAACAATCCTTTAGCAATTAAGCCTGCAGGATGAGAAATGTCAGCCATTAATAACGCACCAACAGAATCTGCAATTTCGCGGAAGCGTTTAAAATCCATATCACGAGAGTAAGCTGATGCACCTGCAATAATTAATTGTGGTTTTTCGCGTTCAGCTACTTCTTGCACTTTGTCGTAATTAATTAATCCGGTAGCTTCATCTACACCATAAAAAACAGGGTTGTATAATTTACCTGAAAAGTTTACGGGTGAACCGTGTGTTAAATGGCCGCCATGAGATAAATCAAATCCTAAAATTTTATCGCCCGGTTTTAAAACAGCAGCATAAACAGCCGTATTTGCTTGTGAGCCCGAGTGTGGTTGTACGTTTACATATTCAGCATTAAACAAAGCTTTAGCTCTGTCAATGGCAATTTGTTCTACAATATCCACTACTTCACAACCGCCATAGTATCTTTTATTAGGGTATCCTTCTGCGTATTTGTTAGTTAAAACCGATCCTGCCGCTTCCATCACTTGGTCGCTTACAAAGTTTTCTGAAGCAATTAATTCCAGCCCATGTATCTGTCTGTCTTGCTCGTCTAAAATCAAATCAAAAATTTGTTCGTCGCGTTGCATTTTAGTAAATGTTTAAATTGAACTCAAATTTATGAAAAATCATTGTTATATTCGCATATCTAATCTAAATAGAACAAAATTATTTATTACTATGAATATACCAGCTAACAATCCGGCGCTAAAATCGTGGTTAGACGTTGCTTCCACAAGCGATTTTCCTATACAAAACATTCCTTTTGGAGTTTTTTCTGTTAATGAAGATGATTTAGTGCTTGGAACAAGAATTGGCGATTATGCAATAAGTTTAACTGCTTTAAACGATTTAGGATTTTTTAAAGATATTGATTTTGACGATACAGTGATGTACGACGAAACTTTGAACGCTTTTATTTCAGAAGGACGAGCAGTTTGGCGTGCAGTACGCAATCGTATATCTGAGATTTTTGAAGCAAACAATCCTAAATTACGCGATGATGCCAAAGCACGTGAATTGGTACTCTTTAATATTAATGATGTTAATGTAGAATTGCCTGTGTTTATTGGTGATTATACCGATTTTTACTCAAGTAAAGAGCATGCTACAAACGTAGGTATGATGTTTCGCGACCCTAACAACGCTTTGTTGCCAAACTGGTTGCATTTACCAGTAGGTTATCACGGAAGAAGCTCAACTATTGTTCCTTCTGGAGTTCCGGTAAATCGTCCCATAGGGCAATCGTTACCAAAAGGAGAAACACAGCCTATTTTTGGACCTTCAAAACGAGTAGATTTTGAATTAGAAACAGCGTTTATCACGGCAGATGCAAATATTATGGGCGATAGAGTTTCGGTAGAAGATGCCGAAAATCACATGTTTGGTATGGTATTGTTAAACGATTGGTCAGCTCGTGATATGCAAGCATGGGAATATGTGCCTTTAGGTCCTTTCTTAGCAAAGAACTTTGGGTCGTCTATTTCATGTTGGGTAGTTACAATGGATGCTTTAGAGCCGTTTCGTTGCGCAAGCCCGGCGCAAGAAGATCCTAAACCATTACCATATCTACAACAAAAAGGTGATCACGCATTTGATATTAACTTAGAAGTAATTATTCAGCCAGAAGAAGGTAATGGCAAAACCGTTTGTAAATCGAACTTTAAATATATGTATTGGACGATGGCGCAACAATTAGCACATCATACGGTTAATGGTTGTATGGTAACTTCGGGTGATTTAATGGGGTCAGGAACCATTTCTGGACCAACAAAAGACAGTTTTGGATCGATGTTAGAGCTTACTTGGGGCGGACAAAATCCTTTAGAAATGCCTGATGGATCTACTAGAACCTTTATACAAGATTACGATACCGTTATTATGAAAGGATATTGTGAAAAAGACGGTGTACGTATTGGTTTTGGTGAAGTTTCGTCACAATTATTACCTGCTATAGAATTTTAAAAAAGTTATTAAATTCCCAATACTAAACCATTCTTATATTATTTAGGAATGGTTTTTTTGTTAAAAAAGTAATATAGTATTTTTTATTCGTATATTTAAATTTAAAATATATATGATGAAAAGAATATTTTTATTCGGTGTTTTTTTTGCATTTATAGGATGTACTGACGATGTTACTCACGAGAATGTTGAACGACAAAATCCGCATAATAACCCTGAAATTTCACCAGACGGCTTAAAATTAAAATGGGTTAACGGCTTGTTTTTTTCGGAATATTTTTATCATACCAACGGCTTTGTGGATTCAATATATCAGATTGACCGTGGAGGAAGTTACGTAACAGCTAAAAAGTTTGTTTATAACGATTTAAATCAAATCACTCAAATAACAGATTACGAAATCGTCAAGCAAGCTCCTAAATACAATAGAAAAGATGTTACGTATTATACATATAACGCTATTAATCAAATAATTTCAACTTTAACTTATGATCAAAACGGGGTAGCTATCAATTATCAAACACATTCGTATAACCGAAACGGTATGCTAAACAATCCAAGTTATATTGTAATAGAAAATGGTAATGTGGTTAAACATCGAACTACACAATATGAATTTGACGGTACGATAAACCCTCATTATAATCTTTATCCGCAAGCTTATCGCGTGTTAAAATTCATCAATAAAAACAACATCACACTTACAAAATATTCTGATGAAGATTATCACGTACATACTTTAAAATATAATGAGGCGGATTACATCATTGAAGAGCATATTTCAAATACACCTTTGGATGCAGAAGATTATCGTGGATTTACTTATTATTAAATTTTGTTATGAAGAAATTATTGTTTTGTAGTATTATACTTTTTTTAACAAACTGTAGTACTGATGATTTTAGCGAAAAATATGTTCTTTTGCATGAAACACCACCTGAAGGTCTAAAAATAAGATTGGTTGAAGGTGATGAAGTTACCCGCTATTTTTACCATGCAAATGGTTTTGTAGATTCTATTGCTAAGGTAGGAAAAGAGGTGATAACCACAGAAAAATTTATATATAACGATCAAAACCAAATTATTAAGCAGAAAACGTACAAGAAAAAGACTACTGAAACGTTGTTTTCAATTTACACCACTTCTTTTTTTACCTATAATTACAAAAATCAGATCGCGTCAACTAAGACTTATAATGACAACAATATTCTAAAAGAAAAATCAGTCCATAATTATAATGAGGATGGTACTTTATACAATCCTACCCATATCGTTAAAGACGGTAATTTAATTCAGCAAAATGCTAAAGGTTTATCAAATACTTTTACTTTTGATACCCATCGTAATCCGTTTTTTAACATTTATCCTAAAGCTTATCGAATTTTAAAGTATATCAATAAGAACAACATCACTTTACAAGTTACCCAAGCAACCAACTACACCAACGGTTATACCTACACCTTACGCTATAACGAACAAGGATATATCATCCAGAAGCTCAATCCATACAATCCAAATAATAGTTATTTATCAAATTATTATTATGATTGACATTGATAAA
>JAHAYQ010000260.1 GCA_018384465.1 Myroides sp.
TTTTTTTATATATATTTAACATATAAATTTATTGTTGATATAGTTATGGATAATAAACCTAACGAACGAAAACGCACTTCTGGTGCCATTAGAGATAAGGATCGTACCAAAAACAAAATGATACAAGCTGTTGGTAAAGTACTATTAAAAAAAGGATACACAGGTTTAAATGCTTCGACAATCGCAAAAGAAGCAGAAGTTGATAAACGTTTGGTATGGACGTATTTTGGTGGCTTGGATCCGTTAGTGGAAGAATACATTTCTCGTAGAGATTTTTGGAAATTTACCGCTACCGATTCCATAAACGATCTTTTAGGCACGAATAATGGAATTAAAAAAGAACAAGTTAGTGATTTACTTAAAAGTCAGTTCGAAACTTTATTGTACGACAATGTATTGCAACGCATAATTCACTGGGAACTAAGCGAAAACAAAAGCTTCCTTAGAAATATATCTAATCAAAGAGAAGCTATAGGCGAAGAATTGTTTAAACATATTGCCCATCAATTTAACAATGAAACCAAACAAATTAGAGCTATAACTGCTTTATTAATTGGAGGTATTTATTACTTAGCACTTCATGGTAAGGTAAATGGCAGTTTATTTTGTGGTTTAGATATTAATAAAGAAGAAGATAAACTATTAATTAATAAGACTATTGAAGAAATTATTGCTTTTGCTTTTGGCAACGCAGTTAAAATCAACCAATAAATGACTTATATGAACTAATAATTCGTTAATTTTGTCACTTAAATAATTTCAAATGCAAAACATTCCCAGTGTTGACTTGCGTGATTTCCTATCGGACAACCCGGTACGCAAACAGAAATTTGTAAATGAAATCGGAAAAGCTTACGAAGAAATTGGTTTCGTAGCATTAAAAGGGCATTTTTTAGGTGATGAATTAGTTGAAAAACTATATCAACAAGTTCGTGATTTTTTTAATTTGCCTTTAGAAATTAAAAAGAATTATGAAATTCCAGGTATTGGCGGTCAGCGTGGATATGTTTCGTTTGGAAAAGAAACAGCCAAAGGAAAAGCTACTGCCGATTTAAAAGAATTTTGGCATTTTGGACAATATGTAGAGAATAATCCAAAATTGGCAGACGAATATCCTAATAATGTTGAGGTAAATGAGCTTCCTGAATTTAACAAAACAGGAAAAGAAACTTACAAAATGTTAGAAAAAACAGGTGTTTACGTGTTGCGCGCCTTGGCATTATACTTAGGCTTGGAAGAGTTTTATTTTGACAAATTTGTTAAAAATGGAAATTCTATTTTGCGCCCAATTCATTATCCTGCCATTACCGAAGAACCGAAAGATGCTGTGAGAGCCGCAGCCCATGGCGACATTAATTTAATTACTTTATTAATGGGTGCTCAAGGAAAAGGCTTACAGGTACAAAACCACAATGGTGAATGGATCGATGCTATTGCAGCTGAAGATGAATTAGTGATAAATGTTGGAGATATGCTTTCACGACATACAAACAATAAATTAAAATCAACTATACATCAAGTGATTAATCCACCAAGAGAATTGTGGGGAACATCACGGTATTCTATTCCATTCTTCATGCATCCGATCAGCGAAATGCCTTTAAACTGTTTAGAGAATTGTATTAGTGCACAAAATCCAAAACAATTTGAAGATATAACAGCCGGTGATTTTTTAACGGAACGCTTAATTGAGTTAGGATTGATTAAGAAATAATTACAAAGACCAGTTTAACAGCTGGTCTTTTCTCTTTCAAAACTAATCATTTTACCTCAAATTTTCTAAAAAATAGTTCTTATCAGTTATATTTGAATAGTAAATATTCAATTATGTTTAAAAAACATCAACAAACAGCTGTTGTATTAGTGGTTTCCATTTTATTTTTTGGAATACCTTTTATAAGCGCCCCTGAATCGCAAAGTAGCAGCAGCTTTTTCAGTTCGTACATTTTTTATAAAAGAATTGTTGAAACACTTTTTGTAGTGGCTTATTTCTATCTCAATTATTTTATATTGGTACCCTATCTATACCAACGAAAAAAATATGCAGTATATATAGTCCTATCCATTTTATGTTTAATGGTTGTGGTTCAAATACCCGATATAATTGTTAAAAATTCTGCCATTTATGAAGCGTTTTTATCCGAAACTACACCGAAAAGAAAGCCTCGCCCACAGCCTTCTTTTTTCATGCAACTTTTAACAGATCGAAATGCATATTTGTTCTATTTGGCTTTATCCATCGGGATTTTACTCAGAAAAAGCCAATTGATTAACGAAATTAAGCAAGACATGCTAAAAAGCGAAGTCGCGTATTTAAAAGCACAAATTAACCCCCATTTTTTATTCAACACCTTAAATTCTCTTTATGCCTTATCGCTTGTAAAATCAGATGATGCTCCAGATGCTATTTTAAAACTTTCATCAATTATGAGATATGTGGTTACCGAAAGTTCTAAAGACAAGGTTGGTTTAAAAGAAGAATTAAAGTACATTACCGATTATTTAGACTTACAAAAATTGCGATTGACAAAAAATGTAATTGTCGATTTTAAAATCGAAGGATTGGTAAGAGATCAAAAAATTGCACCGCTACTTTTTATATCTATCATCGAAAATTGTTTTAAATATGGCATCGATCAAAATAAGGAATCAACAATAACAATTCACATTAAAATTGATGAAAATATGGTAACTTTAAACACCCACAATAAAAAGTTAGCTAAAAATATAAATGAATTAGAAAAAACCGAAACTGGTATTAACAATACCCGTAAAAAATTAAATATTTTGTATGCCGATAAACACAAAATGCATATAACAGACAATTCAACAGATTATCAAGTGAAATTAACCATAGAACTATGATTAAAGCCATTGCCATAGACGACGAGCCTTTAGCATTAACCATTTTAGAGCATTTGTGCGCTAAAACTAATGATATAATTTTAGAACGTACTTTTACTTCGCAGCAAGAAGCTGTACAGTATTTAGAGAAATTTCCGGTAGATGTACTTTTTTTAGACATTCAAATGCCAGAAAACGATGGTGTTTCTTTTTATAAATCTCTTAAAACAAAACCTTTTGTAATTTTTACCACCGCTTTTGATCATTATGCTGTAGAGGGGTTTAATGTAAGTGCAGTAGATTATCTATTGAAACCCATTGCTTACGAAAGATTTGAACAAGCAATTGATAAAGTTAAAAAGATACGAACTGCACTTTCGCCTACAAACGAAGATCAATATATATTGATACGAGCTGATTATAAGTTAAATAAAATTTACTTAAAAGATATTACATATATTGAAGGCTTAGATGATTATGTTCAGATTTACATTGATGAAAAAAGTAAAATCGTGGCGCGTATGTCAATGAAAGCGATGATGGATCAACTACCTACTAGCGATTTTGTAAGGATACACCGATCATTCATTTTACCTATTCAACGTATAACATCCATTCAAAGTAAAAATATTTTTATTAACGATCAAGAATTTCCAATTGGAGATACTTATAAAACAACCGTGATGGAACTCTTAATGGAATAATAAATATTTTTTTTTGAAATTTTAATTGCATATTAAAAAAAAGTTTCTACATTTGTACTAACTCATACTACAGGACAAGTAATAGAATGTTTTTGAGTTTTTCATAAGTGTTTTTTTTGGTTATTAAAGTGGATTTGCCTCGGTAAAT
>JAHAYQ010000274.1 GCA_018384465.1 Myroides sp.
TTAAAAAACAATAATTAGAATTTTTATTTAAAAAACAACCTGTTTTTAGAATATTTAATTATACATTTGTTGCAAATAATCATAAAATGAATCAACCAAAAAATTATAATATGGAAGCTATGTATATGATGTCTTTTAACATCAGGAAATAGCTATACCTTAAATTTTAATTTTCAAATCCTTTAGGTGTAGTAAGCCTAAAGGATTTTTTTTTTACAAAATGATACACATAAAAGAGATACCAAATAAATTCACACAACATTTTGCAGAGAATGCATGCGAAATCAGTTTTCAATTAACAGATGCTCTTAATAGCACCAAACCTGTTATTGTTATCCTTCATGCTTTAACGGGGAACAGTTCAGTTTGCGGTGATAACGGATGGTGGAAAGAAATAGTTGGTAACAAAAAAACCATTGACACCAATAAATTTAATATCCTATCAATAGATACGTTAGGAAATGGTTATGCTACTCAAAGTCATACAAAGATTAATACTATTGAAAACATTCGTATTGGTGATATTGCTAAAATTAATTTGTGGTTATTAGAAGAGTTAAGACTAACAAACATACATGCTTTAATTGGCGGTAGTTTAGGTGGGGTCGTAGCGTGGGAAATGTGGCAACTTAACCCTAATTACTTTGATAAATTATTTTCTATTGCAGCCTGCCCTTTGCAAGATCAATGGATAAAAGCTATAACATTTTTACAGCAAAACCTAATGCTAAACAACAAAACCGGATTTGAACAAGCGCGAATGTGGTCTATGTTATTTTATAGAAATGCATTGGGTATTCATAAAAAATTCAACAATAATAACAAGCAAATTCATGAGTGGTTACTACATCACGGTCAATCACTTAGTAGCAGATTTAACATAAAATCGTATATGATTATGAATCATTTACTAGGTGTAATAGGTAGCCAAATTAAAGAAGAGGATTTAATAAATGTGGTTAAAGAAAGTACAACTGAAATAATTTGCATTAGTATAAGTTCCGATTGGTTATTTCATCCTACACATCAAAAGAATTTGATAAAAAAATTAAAAAAAGAAAAAGCAAATATTATACACCACTCTTTAGTTTCTGAACATGGTCATGATGCTTTTTTAATAGAATTTAAAAAATTAGAAAAAATAATAACACCTTATTTATGAGTAAAGTTTTAAAATTTGGCGGAAAATCATTAGCCAGTTTACATCAAAATAACGATTTAATAGAAATTATTAAAAGTCACCTCGAATCATCATCATTAATTATCGTTGTATCAGCCATTGGCAATACAACAGATTTATTAATAAATATGCTGCTTAAAGCAAAAAACAATGAATCGTATGTAGAAGATTTAGCATTGCTTAAAAAGCTTAATTTTTCGACAGAAATTAACAACGAAAATCATTTTCAACTCATAGAAAATATTTTACAAGGTGTATCACTCATTCAAGATTACAGCCTTAAAGTACAAGATTTGTTGTTAGCACAAGGAGAGTTAATCAGCTCAAACGTGATAACACATTTACTTTTAAAAAATGGAATAAATGCAACATTTCTTAATAGTTGCGAGGTAATAAAAACAGATAATTATTTCTCCGAAGCAAACGTAAACGAAGAGCTATCAGAAAAATTAATTGTACAGAAAATAGACGTATATAAGGATAAAGAAGTTGTTGTTTTAGGCGGATTTATTGGCAGTACAATTGATAACCAAATTACTACTTTAGGCAGAAATGGTAGTAATTTAACCGCTGCCTTAGTTGCAAAATTTATTAATGCAGAAGAATTTTTAAACTTTACCCATGTGGATGGAATTTATACCGCAAATCCCGATTGGATAAGCTCTGCAAAACGCATTGATCAACTTAATTACAATGAGGCTAACGAATTAGCCACTTTTGGAGCAAATATCTTGCATGCTAAAACAATTATACCCTTAGTTGATAAAAAAATTCCTTTAAGAATTTTAAATACATTGAACCCAAACAGCAAAGGTACTTTAATTTCATCGGCACCTACTCCACCGGGTGTAAAATCATTGACTGTTCTACAAAATGTTGCTTTAATTAATTTTTATGGCAAAGGTTTATTAGGAAAAGTTGGAGTTGATGCACGTATTTTTTCCACCTTAGCAAGTAGTAACATTAGTGTAGGTGTTATTTCGCAAGGATCTTCTGAACGTGGTTTAGGATTTGTAGTTCAATTAACCGATGCGCTTTCTGCTAAAGAAGTATTAGAAAAAGAATTTAAACAAGATTTTTATACAAAAGACGTAGAAAGTATAAGTATCAATGAAAACATCTCTGTGTTATCAATAATAGGTCAAGATTTAAAATCGTTTCATAAACCATACAGCGCGTTAATTAAAAACGGAATCACCCCTATTCTATTTAACAACTCTGTTTCGGGTAAAAATATAAGTTTGGTCATCGAAAAAGATCAAATAAAAAAGGCTTTACACGTTACACACGGTCAAATTTTCGGTGTTAATAAAACAGTAAATATTGCCATTGTTGGTAAAGGTACGGTTGGAAGTGTGCTGATAGATCAAATAATTGACTCTCGAAAACAAATAGCCAATCGTAAAAACATTGACCTAAATATTTTTGCAATAGCAAATTCAGAATCGGTTTATTTTGATCCGACCGGTTTTAAAGAAGATTGGAACAATTTATTTTTAAAGTCTAATCCAAATAACCTGTCGTCAATTATTGATTTTGCGAAAGAAAATCATCTAGAAAACTTAATCTTAGTTGACAACACGGCAGCGGCATCGCTCCCTAACAGATACGAAGAGTTTATATCTAATGGGTTTGATATTGTTTCATCAAACAAAATTGCTAATACCCTATCGTTTAGCTCCTATCAAAAATTGCGTGACATCTTAAAGAAAAACCAAAAACAATATTTATATGAAACCAATGTAGGTGCTGGCTTACCATTAATAGATAACATTAAACTTCTACATCTTTCGGGTGAAAATATTACCAAGATAAAAGGTGTTTTTTCGGGCACGCTTAGTTTTATTTTTAACAAATTTTCTGTAGAAGATAAAGGTTTTTCAGAAATTTTAAAAGATGCCATAGCGAATGGATTTACCGAACCTGATCCAAGAGACGACTTATCTGGCACTGATGTAGCTCGAAAATTACTGATTTTAGCCCGAGAACTCGATTTACAAAATGAATTAGAAGAAATTACTATTCAAAATTTAATTCCAACTGAATTACAATCGCTTTCTACAGCTACTTTTTTAGAAAGTTTAGAACGTTTAAACAATCACTACAACAACATAAAAAAAGAGTTGCAACCTAATGAAGTATTGCGATATGTGGGCGAATTATCAGGCGACCTGCAAAAAAATAAAGGTTTATTAGAAACAAAGTTGATTAAGGTTGATAAAAATTCGCCTTTAGGACAGCTCACCGGCTCAGACAGTATTTTTGAAATATACACCGAATCGTATGAAGATCGTCCAATCATTATCCAAGGTGCTGGTGCTGGTGCCAAAGTAACTGCCAGAGGGGTATTTGGCGATATTTTAAGATTGGCAGAAAAAAAATAAATCATTTCATTTTAAGCAAAATATCATGAAGAAAGAAACATTAGCAATTAGAGAACAAATAGAACGCACAGCATATTTAGAACATAGTGCACCTTTATTTTTAACATCGAGTTTTATTTTTGAAGATGCCGAAGATATGCGCGCATCGTTTGCCGAAGAAAAAAAGCGCAACATTTATTCACGCTTTAGCAACCCCAATGTATCAGAGTTTGTTCATAAAATAGCTTTACTAGAACATGCAGAAGACGGAGTGGCTTTTGCTACAGGTATGGCAGCCGTTTACAGCACGTTAGTCACATTTTTAAATAGTGGCGATCACATTGTATCGGCTAGTAGTGTATTTGGATCAACCCATACCCTTTTTACTAAATATTTACCAAAATGGAATATTGAAACCACCTATTTTAATATAACGGAACCAACATCAATTGAATCAAAAATTAAAGAAAACACAAAAATCATTTTTGTAGAAACACCTACAAATCCCGGCGTTGAAATTATTGATTTAGAATTTTTAGGAGCATTGGCAAAAAAACACCACCTATTATTTATTGTGGATAATACCTTTGCTACACCAATTATTCAAACTCCAATTAATTTCGGTGCACATTTAGTAATTCACTCTGCTACAAAACTTATAGATGGCCAAGGCAGAGCTTTAGGTGGTGTTACAGTTGGGTACAAAGAGCTGATTAGAGAAGTTTATCTATTTTCACGAAACACAGGTCCTTCCTTAGCGCCTTTTAACGCTTGGTTATTTTCAAAAAGTTTAGAAACACTTTCTTTGCGCGTAGAAAAACATAGTGAAAATGCTTTAAAAACAGCTCAATTTTTAGAAAGTCATCCTACCGTGGCTCAGGTAAAATATCCTTTTCTACCATCGCATCCACAATATGAAATAGCTAAAAAACAAATGAAACTGGGCGGAAATATTATTGCTTTTGAATTAAAAGGTGGCAAAGAAGCTGGTAGAAACTTTATAAATGCCATTAAACTTTTTTCCGTGTCGGCTAATTTAGGTGATACGCGAACCATTGTTACACATCCGGCGACATCCACTCATAGTAAATTAAATGCAACAGAATTAAAACAAGCCAATTTAACCGAAGGGCTTATACGTATATCGGTTGGATTAGAACACATAGATGATATTATTGCAGAACTAAATAGAGCTTTTTTATAATGGAAACAATTTGTAAAACATCGTCAATTTTAGAAATCTTAAAACATAAAGTTTTGGTGTTAGATGGAGCAATGGGCACCATGTTACAAAAATTTAGTTTTACGGAAGATGATTTTCGGGGCGAACAATTTAAAAACCATCCCTATCCTTTAAAAGGTAATAACGATTTGTTGTCAATTACTCAGCCAGAAGCTGTTAAAGAAGTTCATCTTAAATATTTAGAAGCAGGTGCCGACATTATTGAAACAAACACTTTCTCGTCCACCACTATCGCAATGGCAGACTACCATTTAGAAGATTTTGTATACCAATTAAATTTCGAATCGGCTAAAATTGCTCGAGAAGCTTGTGACGAATTCAGTAAACTCACTCCAGAAAAGCCACGCTTTGTTGCTGGTGCTATAGGTCCTACAAACAAAACGGTATCTATGTCGCCTGATGTTAATAACCCAGGATATAGAGCCATAACCTTTAATGAACTACGCACCGCATACAAACAACAAATAGAAGCCCTGCTAGATGGAGGATGTGATATTTTACTTGTTGAAACCATTTTTGACACCCTTAATGCTAAAGCTGCTTTATTTGCAATTGAAGAAGTAAAAGAGGAAAGAAATAGGGATATTCCTATCATGGTATCTGGAACAATAACCGATGCCTCTGGCAGAACTTTATCGGGGCAAACTGTTGAAGCGTTTTTAATATCTATTTCACACATTCCTTTATTAAGTATAGGATTTAATTGTGCTTTAGGTGCAGAACAACTTAAACCTTATTTAAAAGAATTGGCAAAACAAGGCAACGTTAACATTTCTGCGCACCCTAATGCTGGTTTGCCCAATGCGTTTGGTGAATACGACCAATCTCCTCAAGAAATGGAAAAATATATTCAAGAATATCTTAACGAAGGATTGGTTCAAATTATTGGTGGCTGTTGTGGTACCACACCTCAACACATACACCTTATTTATGAGGCGGTAGAAAAATACAACGCATCATTAAATGATCGCAACACACTGAAAAAAGAGCAATCGCCAACGCTAAAATTATCAGGTTTAGAACCATTAATTGTAACCAAAGACTCAAATTTTATCAATATTGGAGAACGAACCAACGTAACCGGTTCTCGAAAATTTTTAAGATTGATAAAAGAAAATAAATTTAGCGAAGCCTTAGAAATTGCAAGAGTTCAGGTAGAAAATGGTGCACAAATTATTGATATTAACATGGATGAAGGTATGCTTGATGGAAAAGAGGCTATGGTTACCTTTTTAAACTTAATAGCATCAGAACCTGATATTTACAGAGTTCCAATAATGATAGACAGCTCTAAATGGGAAATTATTGAAGCAGGCTTACAAATCATTCAAGGTAAAGGAATCGTAAATTCTATCAGTTTAAAAGAAGGCGAACAACAATTCATAAAGCAAGCAAAACTTATTAAACGTTACGGCGCTGCGGTTGTCATCATGGCTTTCGACGAAAATGGTCAGGCTGACACGCTTGATAGACGGATTGAAATTTGCGAACGATCTTACAGAATTTTAACCGAAAAGGTTCATTTTCCACCACAAGATATCATCTTCGATCCAAATATATTTCCTGTTGCAACCGGAATGGACGAGCATAAAAACAATGCAATCGATTTTTTTAGTGCCACCAAATGGATTATAGAAAATTTACCTTATGCAAATGTATCAGGCGGTGTAAGCAATGTTTCTTTTTCGTTTAGAGGAAATAATAAAGTAAGAGAAGCAATGCATTCTGCGTTTTTATATCATGCCATAAAAAATGGTATGAATATGGGAATCGTAAATCCAGAATTACTAGAAATATACGATGAAATTGATGCTGATTTATTAGGGTATGTAGAAGATGTTTTATTAAACAGAAGAGATGATGCTACAGAAAGACTTTTAGATTTTGCCGAAAATTTAAAAGACGATAAATCAAATAAAGTTGAAAAAGTATTAGAATGGCGTTCGTATTCGTTACAAGAGCGCATTACGCATTCACTTGTAAAAGGGGTTGAAGAGTTTATC
Source organism: Myroides sp. (assembly GCA_018384465.1). Lineage (GTDB taxonomy): Bacteria > Bacteroidota > Bacteroidia > Flavobacteriales > Flavobacteriaceae > Flavobacterium. Next base: position 6,790 of record JAHAYQ010000274.1, read on the forward strand.
GTTAATGATGTAGAAGAGGCTAGAAAACTAGTAAATCGCCCCATTGAAGTTATTGAAAACCATCTAATGAACGGAATGAATGTGGTGGGTGATTTATTTGGATCTGGAAAAATGTTTTTACCCCAAGTAGTGAAGTCTGCCCGAGTTATGAAAAAAGCGGTAGCATACCTATTACCGTATATTGAAGATGAAAAAAAGAAAAACGGCATAACTCAAAACCTTTCTGCAGGTAAGGTACTAATGGCAACTGTTCGTGGAGATGTACACGATATCGGGAAAAATATTGTAGCGGTAGTTTTAGCTTGTAATAATTTTGAAATAATTGACTTAGGTGTTATGGTGCCGCCAGAAAAAATTATCGAAACTGCTGTCAAAGAGCAAGTAGATATTATTGGTTTAAGTGGCTTAATTACCCCTTCACTTGACGAAATGGTTTATTTAGCTAAAGAATTAAATAAAATTAAAAGCAATATTCCCATTATGATTGGTGGCGCAACTACTTCTCGAGCTCATACTGCTGTGAAAATTGCTCCTGAATATCAAAATACTGTTATTCATGTTAACGATGCCTCACGAGCTGTTACGGTCATAAATAACCTATTACAAACCGATAAAAACCAAGAATTTAAAGAAAAAATACGTCACGAATATGAAACTTTAAGAAGTGATTTTTTAGATAGGGCTCGAGATAAAAAGTATCTTTCTTTAACCGATGCTCGAAAAAATAAATTTAAAATAGATTGGGAAAAAGAACACATTAAGAAACCAAACTTTTTAGGCAAAAAAAAGATAGAAGTTGATTTAACCGAGTTGTTACCTTACATTGATTGGACACCTTTTTTTAGATCATGGCAATTATTTGGTAAATATCCAGCCATTTTAAATGACGAAACGGTAGGTGAACAAGCAACTATTTTATTTGAAGAAGCACAAATAATGCTACAAAAAATTGTTACCGAGAAATGGTTTATCGCTAAAGGTATCATTGGCATTTTCACTGCCAATCAAATCAATGATGACGACATTGAAATAACAGATACAACACACACATATACCCTATTAACACTGCGTCAACAGTTAGATAAATCTAATAGAGTTCCCAATATAGCATTAGCCGATTTCATTGCTCCAAAAGCCACAAAAATAACAGATTATATGGGCTTATTCTGTGTATCAACTGGGTTTGGTGTAGAAGAAAAAGCAAAAGAGTTTGAAGTAATACAAGATGATTACAATGCTATTTTAGTAAAATCTTTAGGTGATCGTTTAGCCGAAGCCTTTGCCGAATATCTTCATGAAAAAATTAGAAAAGAAATATGGGGTTATGCTCAAAATGAAACATTAAATAACGACGATTTAATCAAAGAAGAATATCAAGGTATTAGACCAGCACCTGGATACCCTGCATGCCCCGATCATTTAGAAAAACAAACCATCTGGAAAATCCTTAAAGTAGAAGAAGAAATTGGTGTAAAACTTACCGAAAGTTTAGCCATGTGGCCCGCTTCATCAGTTTCGGGTTACTATTTAGCAAATAGTCAAGCGAAATATTTTGGAGTCGGAAAAATCAAACAAGATCAAGTAATTGATTACGCAAATCGTAGAAATATTACCATAGATGAAGCTACTAAATGGCTTAGTCCTAATATTAATGAATAGTTCATCAAAAAAATCACACATTAAAATGAAGGTAACAGATCACATAAAAAATGCTAACGGAAAAGCATTGTTTTCTTTTGAAATACTCCCCCCGTTAAAAGGTGAAAATATACAGTGTATTTTTAATACCATTGATCCATTAATGGAATTTAATCCCCCATTTATCGATGTAACCTACCACCGAGAAGAATATACTTACAAAGAAGTATCTAACGGCTTATTAGAAAAAAAAGTAGTTAAAAAACGCCCGGGAACAGTAGGTATATGTGCCGCTATTCA
>JAHAYQ010000278.1 GCA_018384465.1 Myroides sp.
GGTATTTCTATTGCTTGGGCAATTGCTGAATACATTCACGAACATCCACAAAAAGCGAAAACCTTATTTGCTACGCATTATCACGAATTGAATGATATGCACGAACAGTTCGATCGTATCAAAAACTACAATGTTTCGGTTAAAGAACTAAAAGACAATGTATTATTTCTACGGAAATTAGTTCCAGGCGGAAGCGCTCACAGCTTTGGTATCCACGTAGCAAAAATGGCAGGAATGCCTAATTTAGTCGTACAAAAAGCTCAGAAAATCCTTAAAAAATTAGAAGCAAGTCATAAAACAGAAAATTCACAGGAAGCCTTGAAACAAGACGATTTACAACTGTCGATATTCAATTTAGACGATCCTATTTTGGAAGAAATAAGAGAAGAAATCGTGAATTTAGACATCAACACCCTCACTCCCGTTGAAGCTTTAATGAAACTGAATGAAATCAAAAAAATGGTTATTAAAAAGTAAAAATTTGTAATAAAACTCTATATCACCTCATTATATTAAAATGGCACTCAAAAAAACAAGAACTTACCGACGCACACGGTATATGCTGTACAAAGAAACCCTTATTGATTTTGAAGAACATTTCTGGTCCTTCATCGGTTCGTTTGTGGGTTTAGGCATAATTTGTTATTTAAATTATGAACATCTTTCACAATACGATTTAACCTTATTAATAGGATCTTTCGGTGCCAGTTCGGTTTTAATTTACGGCAATATAGGCAGTCCATTAGCACAACCAAAAAATTTGTTTTTAGGTCATATTATATCTGCCGTTGTAGGAGTAACTTTTTATAAAATTTTAGGAGAATATCTTTGGATTGCAGCTCCTCTAGCAGTTTCTACATCAATAATTGCTATGCAAATGGCTAAATCATTACATCCGCCTGGTGGGGCTACTGCTTTAATTGCGGTAACAGGCGGATCAAGCATAACCAATTTAGGATATGAATTTGTATTTTCACCCGTTATTACCGGCGTAACCATTTTGATTATTGCCGCCTTGGTTTTTAACAATATTAAGACCAAAAGACAATACCATTCTAAATTAATCATTCAATTTTATAAACGTACAAGAGCTAATAAATCATAAACTATATAAACTAATAAATAAAATAGCATACGAAAGTATCTATCTAAAAACGACCTTTTTACACAAAAAAGTATTTGTTGAAATTAACCACATCTTTTTAAAAAAAAGGTTAAAAAATCAACACAAATAATTTTCATAAAATCAATAACATATACTATTTTTGCATCTTAACAACATTCAACAATAATGAGCACAACTAAACAAATTCAATCGGCATTAATTTCTGTATTCGACAAAAACGGGTTAGAGCCAATTGTTAAAGAATTGCATAAAAACAACGTAACCATTTATTCTACAGGTGGAACCGAAACTTTTATTAAAGATTTAGGAATTCCTGTTGTTCCGGTAGAAGATGTAACTAGTTATCCTTCCATATTAGGCGGACGCGTAAAAACGTTACACCCTAAAATTTTTGGAGGAATTTTGAACAGACAAGATAACGAATCAGATGTTCAACAAATGAAAGATTATGCCATTCCACAGATTGATTTAGTTATTGTTGATTTATATCCGTTCGAAAAAACAGTAGCATCAGGCGCAAGTGAAGCGGATATTATTGAAAAAATTGATATCGGTGGAATTTCATTAATCCGTGCCGGAGCAAAGAATTTTAAAGATACTGTGATTGTAGCATCGGTTGAAGAATATTCAACTTTCTTGAATTTTTACACTCAAGAAAACGGATCTACCACTTTAGAACAACGTAAATATTTGGCTGCAAAAGCGTTCCATACATCATCACATTACGACGGAGCTATTTTCAATTATTTCAACCAAGAAATTGGCGAACCGGTATTAAAAATCAGTCAAAATAAAGCAGAAACTTTACGTTATGGTGAAAACCCACATCAAAAAGGTATTTTTTATGGAAATTTTGATGAAATGTTTGATAAATTGCACGGAAAAGAGTTATCTTACAACAATTTATTAGATGTAGATGCAGCTGTAAATTTAATGAACGAATTTAAAGGTGATGCACCTACTTTTGCTATTTTAAAACACAACAATGCTTGTGGTGTAGCACAAAAACCAACCATGAAAGAAGCTTATTTGGCGGCTTTAGCAGGTGATCCTACTTCAGCATTTGGCGGGGTTTTAATTGCAAACGGAAATATTGACAAAGAAACAGCTGAAGAAGTTAACAAATTGTTCTGCGAAGTTGTAATTGCGCCAAGCTATGATGCCGCTGCTATTACTATTTTACAAGAAAAGAAAAACAGAATTATATTAGTAATTAAAGATATAGCCTTGCCAACCACACAAGTAAGAACTTGTTTAAACGGCATTTTGTTTCAAGATAAAGACAATGTTACAGATACTAAAGAACACTTAACAAACGTTACTACTTTAGCTCCTAATAACGATCAGGTTGAAGATTTATTGTTTGCATCTAAAATATGCAAACATACCAAGTCTAATACCATTGTCTTAGCTAAAAACAAACAGCTTTGTGCTTCAGGTACAGGGCAAACATCGCGCGTTGATGCATTGCGCCAAGCCATTGAAAAAGCTAATTCGTTTGCTTTTGATTTAAACGGAGCAGTTATGGCAAGTGATGCCTTTTTTCCATTTCCAGATTGTGTGGAAATTGCAAAAAATGCAGGTATCACAGCAGTTATTCAACCAGGTGGATCTATTAAAGATAATTTAAGTGTTGATTATTGTAACGAAAACCAAATGGCTATGGTAACCACAGGTATTCGTCACTTTAAACACTAAGAAATAAACGGAGTAATATAACTTAACACCATTTAAAAAACATATGGGATTTTTTGATTTCATGACCGAGGATATTGCAATGGACCTTGGTACTGCAAACACTTTAATAATACATAACGGAAAAGTTGTGGTAGACAGTCCGTCTATTGTAGCACGTGACCGTGTATCAGGCAAAATTATTGCTGTAGGAAAAGAAGCAAGCCTGATGCAAGGAAAAACACATGACAACATTAAAACCATACGCCCTTTAAAAGATGGTGTTATTGCAGATTTTGATGCTTCTGAAAAAATGATCAATTTGTTCATTAAAAGCATTCCTGCATTAAAAAAGAAAATTTTTACACCTGCATTGCGAATGGTTGTTTGTATTCCATCAGGTATTACCGAGGTAGAAATGCGTGCGGTAAAAGAATCATGTGAACGTGTAAACGGAAAAGAAGTTTATTTAATTCACGAACCTATGGCAGCAGCTATTGGTATTGGTGTTGATATTATGCAACCTAAAGGTAACATGATTGTTGATATAGGTGGTGGTACTACAGAAATTGCAGTTTTAGCATTAGGTGGTATTGTTTGTGACAAATCAGTAAAAATTGCTGGTGATGTGTTTACAAACGACATCATTTACTATATGCGTACGCAACACAACTTATTTGTAGGTGAAGGTACTGCCGAAAAAATTAAAATTGAAATTGGTGCGGCTATTGAAGATTTAGAACAAGGTCCTGAAGATTTAATGGTGCAAGGTCGTGACTTGTTAACAGGTAAACCAAAACAAGTAAATGTATCTTACAGAGAAATTGCCAAAGCTTTAGATAAATCTATCCAGCGTATTGAAGATGCCGTAATGGAAACATTATCACAAACTCCACCAGAATTAGCTGCCGATATATACAACACAGGTATTTATTTAGCTGGTGGTGGATCAATGTTACGTGGTTTAGATAAACGTATTTCTCAAAAAACTGATTTACCTGTTTATATTGCAGAAGATCCGTTACGAGCTGTTGTTCGTGGTACAGGAGTAGTACTTAAACATGTAGAGAAATACAAAAGCATTCTTATAAAATAAAAATCGCAAATAGAATATGCAGCAAATCATTTATTTTATATCAAAAAACAGTACAAAGCTACTGTTTTTGCTGCTTTTAGTGGTTTCATTGTATCTTACGGTGCAAACCCACTCGTACCATAATAGTAAAATGCTACACAGTGCTAACGTAGTTTCGGGAACCATCTATGAAAAAACAAATAGTGTAACCGAATATTTACATTTAAAAGACGAAAACATACGTTTGGCAGAAGAAAATGCCAAAATGAAACAAATCTTATATAATAGTGAATTAATAGTTGACAGCACTTTTGCAGTAAACCCAGAAATACGAATTGCCCAAGATTTTAAATTGTTTAATGCTAAAATCATTAAAAATTCGTACCATAAAAAAAATAATTACCTTACTATTAAAGGAGGAAAAGTACATGGTATTAAAAAAGACATGGGGGTAATAAATGCTAAGGGAGTTATAGGAATTGTTGAAAATGTATCTAAAAATTATGCTACGGTACAAAGTATTTTAAACACCCATTCACGCATTAGCGCAAAGGTGATTAATACCGACCATTTTGGTACTATTAAATGGGATGGAAAAAACACCGGCTATGTGCAATTGGTTGATATTCCAAAGCTTGCCGTACTGCGAAAAGGAGATTCTATTGTCACAGGTGGTATTTCTACCATATTCCCTGAAAACATTCCAGTTGGCTTGGTAGATCAAGTTTTTACATCTAAAAACTCAAATTTTTATACTATTAGTGTACGTTTGTTTAACGACATGACCAACATTAGTTCTGTATATTTAATTGAAAGTGTAAACATTGACGAAATTTTGCAATTAGAAGAAGAAACAGTAAGCGATGAATAACACAGCTATTTTAAATACCGTACGCTTTATTGTTCTTGTATTTTTTCAAGTAACAGTATTTAATAATATCCAATTTATGGGATATGTAACACCATATCCCTACTTGTTATTTATTTTACTTTATCCCTTACACACCAATAAACACTTATTTTTAATTTTAAGCTTTTTATTAGGTTTGATATTAGATATTTTTAATAATTCTGGTGGCGTGCATACTACCGCTTGCATCACTTTAGCGTTTATAAGAGAAAACTTATTGAAAATGTCTTTTGGTTACAGTTATGAATTTCATATGATGCGGATTACCGATAAACTTTCATCAGAATTAGTAACCTATGTAATTAGTAGTGTGCTAATTCATCATACCGTTCTAATTTTTCTCGAAGTTTTCAACATTAATTTTATAGTCGAAATTTTACTCCGTACCATAACTTCATCTATATTCACAGTAATACTGATATTTTTAATCATCGGTCTGATCAAATCCCCTAGAAAATGAGAAAGCTGCTGTTTCCCATAATTGTAATTATTGCAACTTTTGCCATAGTAGCACGGCTTTTTTATTTACAAATTGTTGATGATTCTTTTCTAAAAAAAGCAGATATCAATGCTTTAAAAATAGTTTACGATTACCCTGAACGCGGTTATATCTACGATAGAAATGGTGAGTTATTAGTAGCAAACCAACCCAGTTACGACATTATGGTGATTCCACGCGAAGTAAAAAACATTGATACGTTAGAGCTTTGTACTATTTTAGATATCACTCTGGAAGATTTTGATAAAAAACTAGAAAAAGCAAAGGTATATTCGCCTAGGTTGCCTTCTTTATTTTTAGCTCAATTAACTAAAAAAGAATTTGCCGCTTTTCAGGAAAAGATCAGACATTTTAAAGGATTCTATATCCAAAAAAGAAATTTACGCGATTATCAAGTCGATTATGGTGCCAATGTCTTTGGTTATATCCGACAAATTAATGAAATGGAACTTGAGCGAAGAAAGTACTATAAATCGGGCGAGTTAATTGGTATGACAGGGGTAGAACAAGCCTATGAAGAAGATTTAAGGGGAATTCGCGGCGTGCATTATATCCAAAAAGATAAATTCAATAAAGAAATAGGTCCTTTTAAAGAAGGAATTTACGACACCCTAGCTGTAAAAGGTAACGATTTAACTATTACTATTGATGCCGAATTACAAAAATACGGTCAAGAATTAATGATTAGAAAAAGAGGTGGTATTGTAGCTCTTGAACCTAAAACAGGTGAAATATTGGCATTAGTCACTGCACCTTCATTTGATCCTAGTATGTTGGTTGGTAGAGATCGATCTAAAAACTATATGGCCATCGATAGTATTCCGGGTAAACCCTTTTTTGACAAAGTATTACAAGGTCAATTTGCTCCTGGTTCTCCTTTTAAAATTTTAACAGGTTTAATTGGTTTACAAGAAGAAGTAATTGATACCCAAACACGCTTTCCTTGTTCTCATGGGTTTTATTATGCTCGTGGTGCATTTATGAAATGTCATGATGTAGGTAGTTGGAATTTACATCCGGCTATTGCCAACTCATGCAACACCTATTTTGCGCAAACATATATGCGCATTATCAATAAATATAGAACGCCAAGTCAAGGTGTTGACGCATGGCACAATCACTTAAAAAGCTTTGGTTTAGATAATTATATGGGCTACGATTTACCTTACGGCCAAAAAGGATTTATACCAACATCTGAACATTATAAAAAAGTTTATCCAAACGGCGGTTGGAGAAGCACTGCTATCGTCTCAAATTCCATAGGTCAAGGCGAAGTAGTTATGACGCCTATGCAGTTAGCTAATGTTATGTGTGCCGTAGCAAATGAAGGTTATTACTATACCCCGCACATCATAAAAAAAATTGAAAATAAAGAAATAGACAAATCTTTTATCCAAAAAAAGCAAACCACCATTGATAAACAACATTTTAGACCCGTTATTGAAGGTTTAGCCGAAGTTTATAAAAGTGGTACAGCAAGAAGACTGCAAATTCCAGAGATTGATATTTGTGGTAAAACCGGAACCGTTGAAAACTTTGCAACTGTTAATGGTGAGCGTACAAAGCTCACCGACCATTCTGTTTTCCTTGCTTTTGCTCCTAAAGAAAACCCTAAAATCGTTATTGCTGTATTTATTGAAAACGGTGGATTTGGTGCTACATGGGCAGGACCTATTGCTTCACTGATGATTGAGAAATATTTGAAAGGTGAAATTACACGTACCGATTTGGAAAAAAGAATGTTAGAAGGCGATTTATCTGCCAATTACGTTCTAAAAGATATTTCGGATAAACAACGTGAAGAACGCGAAAAACAAAAAAGATTAGAAAAGGAAATGTTAGAAAAATTAAAAGCAACGCAAAATGGCAAAAACTAAGCATTTAGAAAACCAAAGCGTAATTTCTAACGTTGATTGGTTAAGCATATTCTTATACACCTGTTTGGTACTTTTTGGGTGGATGAACATCTACTCAGCATCATTGCCTTTAGAAACTACTTCTATTTTTGATTTGGGTCAAATTTACGGCAAACAACTTTTATTCATCGGTATCAGCATACCTGTCATCATCGTTATATTGTCTTTAGATGCCAAAGTGTACGAAAAATATTCATTGATATATTATGCCATCGGCATCTTATTACTTATGGGACTTTTTGTATTTGGTAAAACCATTAAAGGACAAACCAATTGGTATCAATTTGGCGGCATCAGCATGCAACCATCAGAGTTTGCCAAGATAGGAACAGCTTTATTGCTTGCAAAATACATTTCAGAAAACCAAAACGGCTTTCAAACAATTAAAGAACAAGTCATTGCAATGGGAATCATTTTTTTACCGGTGCTCTTCATTATGATGCAACCCGACACTGGTTCTGCAATGATTTTTGCTGTGTTATTTTTAGTTTTATACCGAGAAGGTTTCCCAGCTTGGTATCTTTGGACAGGTTTTATGGCCGTTTTATTATTTGTATTAGCACTATTAATTCAACCGGTTGTCTTACTCATTTTAATACTTTTAGGTTGTATCATCCATTTTTATTTTAACAAAAGTATACGCAGAAACCCCTTTGTTTATGGCATATTGGCAGTAATTATGGCAGGTTTTGTTTTTTCGGTTGATTATGTTTTCGAAAATGTTTTAGAACCTCATCATAAAGATCGTATCAATGTATTAATTGGCGAAGATGTAGATTTAAAAAAAGAAGGGTATAACTTAAATCAATCAATGATTGCCATTGGATCAGGTGGATGGATTGGTAAAGGGTTCTTAGAAGGCACCCAAACCAAAGGAGGCTTTGTTCCTGAACAGCATACCGATTACATTTTTACCACAGTGGGCGAAGAATGGGGATTTGCAGGATCTATAGCCGTAGTGGCTTTTTTTATCACCTTAATCCTTAGGATTGTCTACCTATCAGAAAAACAAAAAAATAATTTTGCCCGAATATATGGTTACTGTGTCGCAGCCATATTATTTATGCACTTCTTTGTAAATATAAGTATGTTAATTGGTATTTTCCCAACTATCGGTGTCCCCCTACCCTTCTTTTCATACGGTGGATCAAGCTTAATAGCTTTTACCATAATGCTATTTATTTTCCTTAAATTAGACGCAAATAAAGTAAATGAATGGTAATGGCACACATTTTGACAAATAATAAACAATTAGAAAAATTTAGAATTTAATATCATGAAAAAAAGTATTCTTTTATTAGGAATGATTTTAGGTGCAAGCGTTTCTGCAACAGCACAAGTACAGCAAAACACAGCAACTAACGCAACTGCCGTACAAAACGATAGTTTACAAGCAACTACAACTGCAATAGTGGCTAACGAACAAAACGCTAATTTAACCACTCAAGCAAGTGCCGAAGCTTTAAAAGCTAAAGCTAATTACGAAGAGGAAATTTTAAAAGCAGAAAAAGCTCGACAAAAAGCAGAGGAAAAATTAGCAAAAGAACAAGCTAAAGCTGCTAAAAACGCTAAGAAAAAAGCAGAACGAGAAGCAAAAGAAGCTAAGAAAAAACAAAAAGCCTTTGAAAAAGAGCAAAAAGCAAAATTAAAAGCTGAAAAAGCCGAAGCTAAGAAAGCGAAAAATATTGCAAAAGCGGAACAAAAAGTTAAAAAAGCAGAAAACAATTTACGTAAAGCGGAAAACAACTTAGAAAAGGCTCAAAATAACTTTGACCGCAAGATGCTAAGAAACAAACTAAGTGCCGAAAAACAAATTAAAGAAAAAGAGAAGTTAGTTAAGTTGAAAACCAAACTTGCCGAATCAAAATTAAAATTAAGCAAAGAGGAATTAAACTTACGAGAAGCGGAATTAAAATAATAACTGACCTTTTTACATACAAAAAAACTCCAACCTAAATCAGTTGGAGTTTTTTATTGCTATATAGTGAACAGATTATTTAAAATCAGCGTCGGTAACACCTTCGTTAACTTTAACCTCTGATGCTTTAAAGTCTATTGACATTCCAGGTCCTAAAGGAAGTGAAGTTTCGTGTGCTATTTTAATGCCCTTAACTTCTTTATAATCTCCAAAAGTAGACGTTAATTCAAAAGTTTGTCCTTGTGCTTCAACAGCTTCAGTAGTTGCTACTTTTAAACCAGATGCTACACTGTAGTAAAATGTTGTGGTATCTTTTTTCAATACATAAACTTCTTCCCCGTTAAAAGTTTCAATACCTGTTAATTCAAATGATTCAGCATTTTTCAAGTCATCAACTTCATTAAATAATTTGGCGCTTTCTTGAGTGTCTTTTAAATCATCTCCTGTTAAATCTTGGCGTTGACCTTGTTGTACCATATAACCCATAGATGGGGTAACAACTTGTTTCATGATTTCCATTCCCATTCCATTCAATGACATAAACGACTGCCCTTTATTGGTTTGTTTTTTAGTCATGGTAAGTTCCATTCCTTGCATAGATCCTTTAGATAAAACACTTAAAGATTTAATATCTTTTAATTTTTTCTCGCCACCTAATGCATTGATATAATTTTCTAAAACAGTTTTAGAAGTTACGCCAGCAGGTATTTCTTTTTTAAATACTGGTTTTTCAACCGGATTTGCAAATGCATCATAATAATGTACTGGATACCCTAAACGGTCTAAGGTATGAGCTACATCTGCGCCTTTACCAACAATAACTATGCGTTGATTGTTAGCTTTAAAGTATTTACTTGCAACTCTCTGTACGTCTTGAGCTGTAACTGCTTGAATACTTTTAATGTAGTTTTCGTAAAAATCTGCAGGTAAATTTTGAGTTTTAGTTCGTAAAGCAAAACTTGCAATAGTTCCAGGTTTCTGAGTTTCCATTACAAAGTTTCCAATGTATTTTGCTTTAGCAAGATCTAATTCTGCTTGTGATACAGGCTCTGTTCTAATACGGTTAATTTCATTAACAAATTCTACAACCGCAGAATCTGTTACCACATTTCTAACAGATGCTGTTGATGTAAATCTTGAAGTATATTTACCCGATCCTAAAGAAGAATACGCGCCATAGGTCCATCCGTGTGCTTCACGTAAATTTAAAAACAAACGACCTTCACCACCGCCACCTAAAATTTGGTTAGCAATTAAGCCGGCAAAATAGTCTTTATCTGTTAATTTTAAATCAACGGTATTTACCAAAGAAATTTCAGACTGAACAGCATTAGGCATGTCAATAAAATCTATTTGGGTAGTAGCAACATCTTTTGCAGCAGGATAGTTACTTACTGGTGCAGAAGCTTTTTTCCAATTCTTAAAAAGTTTTTCAACTTGTTTCTTTACGTCTTTAAATTGCACATCACCTACTACTACTAAATAAGCATTTTCTGGCACAAAGTATGAAGCGTAGTTTTGCTTAACATCAGCTAAAGTAACATTATTTAAAGATTTTTCTGTTACAAATTCACCATTAGGATGATTTTTACCATACAACAAAGCGTTAGTTACACGACTTGCTACTGCAGAAACTGATTTTTCATCAGCTTTTAATCCTTCAATAGATTGCTGTTTAGCTTTATCAAACTCATCCTGAGAAAACAATGGATTTAAAGATCCTTCTGCCATCAATTCTAACAAACGAGAACTGTATTTAGACAAGCCACTTGCCGAAGCACCTGTATTCCAAAAATTGACATTTGCACCTAAGAAATCAATTTCATCATTGAATTTTTCTTTCGATGTTTTTGTTGTTCCGTTACCAACAACGGCACTTGTTAAGCCAGATACCCCTGCTTTATCACCTTCTACATACGGTGCGGTATCTATGGTTAACATATAACTTACACGTGGTAATTTATGATCTTCAACCACCATCACTTTAAGTCCATTTTTTAATGTAAACTCTTGTGGTTTCTGAACGTGTACTGTAGGTAGTGGTCCAGGTTGCGGTTGTGGTCGTTTTATTTGAGCTTCAACGCTGATAGTTAGCAACAAAGCTGATGCGAATAATAATATTTTTTTCATTTTGTTTACTTCTTATTTAGCTGGTACATAATCTAATAACAAACGAGCGTTGCTATCTAAATATTTTTTTGCAACGTCGCGAATTTCTTCTCTTGTGATAGAACGATAAATATCAATCTCTTCATTAATTAAATTGATATCACCATATAATAGATAATTAGTTGCCAAGTTTTCAGCTAAAGTTTCAAGGTTTGAATTGGCATTTACGTAACGATTTTCGAAATCGTTTTGTAATTTTTGATAATCTCTTTCAGAAATCAATTCGGTTTGCAATTTTGTGATTTCAGCATCAATTTCAGCTTGTAACGCTTCTCTGGTAGTTTCACCCATTGGTAAACCAGCTATTAAATACATACCGTAATCTTCTTGTGCATAGTTGAAAGCAAACAACTGTAAAGCCATTTTTTTCTCGTCAACAATTTTCTTTTGCATTGGTGATGATTTACCACCTGATAAATAAGAAGAAATCATATCCAACACTCTAGCATCACGCGTTTTCATAGAAGGCGTTCTGTAAGTTGTAATGTACATTGGAATTTGAATGTTTGGATCTTCTGCTGTTGCAATGATAGGTTGCGTGATTGGATCTTCTTTTACATTAACTCTTGGTACATCAGCCCCGCGCTCAATTACACCAAAGTATTGTTCTACCAATTTTTTAGTTTGATCAAACTCTATATCACCTGCAATAACTAATACAGCGTTGTTTGGCACATAAAATTTATCATTAAATGCTTTAAACTCTTCTAATGTAGCGGCATCTAAATGCTCCATAGAGCCAATAGGAGCCCAACGATAAGGGTGTTTTTTAAATAAATTTTTCTTTACTTCTGTGATCCAGTTACCGTACGGACTGTTATCAACACGTAGACGTTTTTCTTCTTTAACCACCTCATTTTGTGTATCTACTCCAATTTGGTTGATTACTGGTTGTAATAAACGCTCTGATTCCATCCAGATTGCTAACTCTAAATTGTTTGAAGGAAATACCTCATAATAATACGTACGATCGTCTGATGTATTAGCATTGTTGTGCCCTCCGTTAGATGTTACTAACTTAAACCACTCTCCTCTTTCAATATTTTCAGTACCTTCAAATAAAAGGTGTTCAAAAAAGTGTGCAAAACCAGTACGTTCAGGGTTTTCGTCTTTTGCACCAACGTGATACATTACTGAAGTAACAACAACCGGAGCCGATTTATCTTGGTGTAACACCACGTGTAAACCGTTATCTAGCTTGTACTCTTCAAATTCAACTTTCTGAGCTACTATTGTAGTACTTATAAAAAGTGTAGTAGCTAAAGCCGTTAAAGATTTTCTCATAACTGCGATATTAATTAAAATGATTTTACTAATTAGTGCGCAATTTCGTGAATATGTTACATTTAAATTCTACTTTTTTATTTTTTTATTTTGTAGTGTGATTAATTTTTTAAAAACGAACCACTTACGTATTGTATTTAGATTTTTTTTGTATATTTGCAGTCTTAAAATTAATCTTTAATTTAATTGTTATGTACGCAATCGTAGAGATAGCAGGGCAACAATTCAAAGTTAGCAAAGACCAAAAAGTGTATGTACACCGTTTGGCTGCTGAAGAAGGTGCAAACGTTACGTTTGATAAAGTTTTCTTAGTAGACAATGCAGGAACTATTACTTTAGGCGCCCCAGCTATAACAGGAGCTTCAGTAGGAGCGAAAGTTTTAAAGCACCTTCAAGGTGATAAAGTTATCGTTTTCAAGAAAAAAAGAAGAAAAGGATACAAAAAGAAAAATGGTCACAGACAAGCATTGACTCAAATCGTTATCGAGGGAATCAATATCTAATCTGAAACCAAAAAGTATTAACAATTTTAAAAACCAAACATCATGGCTCACAAGAAAGGTGTCGGTAGTTCTAAGAATGGTAGAGAATCAGAATCGAAACGTTTAGGCGTTAAGATTTATGGTGGACAAGCAGCTATTGCTGGTAACATCATCGTTAGACAAAGAGGTTCAAAACATAACCCAGGTGAAAACGTTTACATGGGGAAAGATCATACTTTACATGCTAAAGTTGACGGAGTTGTACAATTTGTGAAAAAGAGAGATAACAAATCTTTCGTTTCTATTGTACCATTTGAAGCTTAATCTTCTTAGACTAAAAAGTTAAAAAGCATCTCAGTTGAGATGCTTTTTTTAT
>JAHAYQ010000298.1 GCA_018384465.1 Myroides sp.
ATTATATACCTAAAGATAAGTAATGCCCTTAAAAAGAGAACTGATCTACATAGACAATAGAGACGAAACAGACCGCGTTGCCCGATACTATGAGCAAGGCGATAAACTGGTTGTTGTTTTTAAGGGCAGTTTTAAAGAGTTTGCTTACCATAAAAACAGGGCACAAATTATAAAAACCGGAGTAAGTGCAAAAAGTGCCTTTGATGTATTTAACTATTTAAAAAATGTTGCAGATACTGTTGGGGTTATAGGCAACGAAAGCCAGAACACCCTAACAAAAAGTTATGAGGGTATAACTACCATTCCAAAAGAATGCGTGCTGTCGGATTTTTTAAACGGAAGCTTATCAAAAAAACGAAACCACAACACACAAAATGTCATCTTCCCATTCGGATTTAATTTAAGTCAGCAAAAAGCAGTTGATACTGCTTTCAATAACAATTTAAGCGTGATTGAAGGTCCACCCGGAACAGGCAAGACACAAACCATCCTGAATATTATAGCCAATGCCGTTATGAACGGGCAAAGCGTAGCGGTGGTGTCAAGCAACAATTCTGCCGTAAAGAATGTTTATGAAAAACTGGAGAAAGCAGGTTTGGAATTTATGGCTGCGGTGTTGGGGAGTAATGAGAACAAGCAGGCGTTTGTAGAATCGCAAAAAGGAATACCCGATTTATTAACTTTTAAACTAAGTAATGAAGAGAAAGAAAAACTGCGGCTAAAAATCGAAGTACTTGTAACTGCACTTGCTGAAAATCTGGATAAAAAGAACCAGTTAGCACAACACCGACTTGAAATTGAAAATACAAAAACTGAATACCTACATTTTAAGGAAAGCTATAAAAGTGAACTGATAAAAGAGTTAAGCCTACGAAGAAGCCTGAAAGCCGACAGCCTACTGCGGTTTTGGCTATCGATTGAAAACCTTGCCAAAAAGCAACAGTCGATCGGTTTTATAAAGAAACTAATTTACCGAATAAAGTACGGTGTTAAAGATCAATCGTTCTATCAGAATTCGTATGATGAGATGATTTTAAGCTTGCAGTTAAAGTATTATCCTGCAAAAATATTGGAACTAGAAAAAAGCATTGCATTGTTAGAAGCATCATTACAGCATTTTTCGTTCGATACAAAAATGAAAGAGTATACCGACGCAGCCATGCAGTTACTTAAAGCCTCACTTTACGAAAGCTTTTTCAATAAAAAACGAGAGACCTATGCCCTAGCCGACCTTTATTATAAATCGAACCAGTTCCTTATCGACTATCCGGTAATTATGAGTACTACCTACTCGTTAAAACGCTGTCTGGATAAAGAGATACTGTATGATTATGTGATTATAGATGAGGCTTCCCAGGTTGATTTGGCAACCGGAGCACTAGCATTATCATGTGCCAAACGAGCAGTAATTGTGGGAGATATAAAGCAGCTACCCAATGTGGTTACCGACGATTTGAAATTTAAAACAGACGTTATCTTTAGCACTTACAAACTGAGGGAAGCGTACCGCTATTCCAACAACAGTCTGTTATCATCCTTATTGGAATTGTTTCCTACACTACCGAAAACATTATTGAGAGAACACTACCGCTGCCATCCTAAGATCATTGAATTTTGTAATCAAAAATTTTACGATAACCAGCTGATCGTTCTATCGGAATATACAAATAACCGACCACCGCTTATGGTATATAAAACCACCGCCGGCAATCATGCAAGGCAGCGGATGAACCAACGACAAATAGATATTATCAAAGAAGAGATCATTGTAAATGAACAGCTTAGCGATACTGATTTAGGAATTGTTACACCCTACCGCAACCAGACAGATGCACTACAACACGCTTTTAGAGGAAGTACCGTAAAAGCAGACACGGTAGACAAGTTTCAAGGCAGGGAGAACGAGGTAATTATACTATCGACCGTAGACAATGAAATTTCAGAATTTACCGACAACCCCAACAGATTGAACGTTGCAGTATCGCGGGCACAGGAACAGTTGATTTTGGTGGTTAACGGAAACGAAAGCGGAACCGACGGAAACATTACCGACCTGATTCAGTATATAGAATACAACAACTTCTCAATTATTGAAAGTGAAGTAAACTCGGTCTTTGATTTGCTGTACAAAGGTTATGAGAACGAACGGGCTAAAAGTATTCAGAAATCGGGTAAAGTGTCGGAATACGACAGTGAAAACCTGATGTACGGATTGATAAAAGACGTATTAAGTAACGAACCATTTTTAAAGTATGGTGTGCTGACGCACTTTCCTATTAGAAACTTGATCCGAGATTTTACGAAACTTACGGATGCGGAAATTAAATACGCTAAGAACCCACTGACGCATTTAGACTTTATTATTTACAACAAGCTGGGGAAAGTCCCGGTATTGGGTATTGAAGTGGATGGATATGAGTTTCATAAAGAAGGGAGCGCTCAAAACAAACGGGATAAAATGAAGGATACAATTCTTGGTAAGTACCACTTCCCTATTCTGCGGTTTGGAACTAATGAGAGTAATGAGAAGGTAAAGTTGGTTAAGGTATTGAAAAACTTACTGGGAAATAATAATAATAATAATAATAATAATAATTAGGATGACAAATCCTATAAATTATTGATTACAAAAATATACTTTAATTTTACATGGTATTTATCATTTGGTTTGCCGAATCAACTTTTTAATTGTTTTACGGACACTTCCCTTATTAAAGCCTATCACCACTTTAACAATCTCTCCGTTGCAATTAATGATGACGAATGTTTGAAATATCCCAACTTTTAATCCCTTCGAAATATTTGTCAATGCTTTATAAGTTGAAAGATAATTGATGTTCTTTTTATAGGCATAATAACTACTTATATCTTCTTTATTATCAATATCATTTATTCCAATAACGACCAAATCGTTCTTAAATTCTTCTTGTAGTTTAATTAAATCTGGTGTTGCTTTTAAGCATGGCAACCATCCCCCGAAACCAAAAATCAGCAAAATTACTTTTCCTTTTAAATCCTCCTATTGCTGTATTTCCGTTGTTAGAAGAAACGCAGTGGGTGAATTTATATCTGCCTATACAATTTCTGATTTTGTAAAAAAGCAAAAATAAAAAGTAGCAAGGTATGTTTAAATATTTATTTGATTTTGAAAGTTCTTATACAAGTCTACCGAACTAAAAGGTTTGTTTGCGTCAATTTTAAAATCATCGACAGAAATTTTATTGTTAATCACTAAATAATCAACTTCATAATAGCTGTAGTGTTTCATATTCTCCCAACATAAAAATGAATAGTAGGTATATTATTTAACTCCTACTTTTTAGTGGTTAATATAGTCTTTTATCTACAAAACCATTTGCTTCATAAGTAAAATAATGTTTAATCTCTAATAAAGTAGATGGCGGATGAGATTCTTTTGTTTCATAATTATACGTCATTCCCGGTAAATTAGGCGAATAATTAATATAATCCTCATAATAATACATTTTCATAGAATCTAACTTTACATTCGTTGCTGTTGGTGTTGATAAAGTTGTACCTACACCCATCCCTTGTGTATTATCTCTATTTGGAAATTATAATGTATAGCTTTCTACGATTTCTTCCTCATTATCATTACAACTAAACAATAAAAACGACAAAAATGCTAATAATAAGTATTTTTTTTCATAATATTAATATTTTAAGCATAAATATAAACAAAAAACCTCAAACATTGCTGCTTGAGGTTTTTCGTACTTATGAAAAAATCTATTACTTTACTTCTTCGTAATCTACATCTTGTGTAG
>JAHAYQ010000324.1 GCA_018384465.1 Myroides sp.
CGTATGCCTATGCCTATTGATTTAGTTGTGGTCTATGAAGACGAATCGGCTGAAAGTTTTTACATACCAAATACGTTGATGAGATGGAGTAAAGAAAATCCTTATCCAAAAATCAAAAGAACGGAACTAAAAGGTTGGGATTGGGCATATCCAACGTATACTTTCTCTTTTGATACAAAAGGGAAAAAGATAAAAACAATTATTATTGATCCTTCTGAATTAATGGCAGATGTGGATAAATCTAATAACTTAAAAGAATTATAATACTATTAAACCGCCTCTAAATAGAGACGGTTTTTATTTTTACATAAAATTTGTACATAAAAAAAATATTGTTTAAACCTATAGAAAGTCAAATGTGTTTTGTTTTAAAGAGGATATCAGCAGGTCATATGTAAAAGTTATTAATTCGTTATCTTATAATTATCATAAAATTAACATTAGCCTAAAGTTTGCTCAAAGATTTTTTTAGCAGTAAATTTGTCGAAAATTAATGTAAAAACATGAAAAATCGTTTAATAACATTAGCGGCTTTCGCACTTTTCGCTGGCACGGCATCTTACGCTCAAAATGTAATTACAGGCGTAGTGCAACATTCAGAAACAAGAACAGCTTTGTCTAACGTGGAAGTTCATATTAAAGGAACTTCTGATGGATTTATAACAAATTCAGACGGATCGTTTACCATTACCACTCAATTAACAAGTGGTGAAGTACAATTGTCGTCTTTTGGATTCATCACGAAAACCATCAACTTTGATGTAACAAGTTCTTCCGAATTAAATTTAGGTACTATTTATCTAAATGAAAGTGCTGAATCGTTAGATGAAATTGTAGTGATGGCACGTGGGGTAATCGACGTAGCTGAAGGACGTAGAACACCTATTGCGGTTTCTACAATTAAAGGAGCTGATATTGAAGAAAAAGTTGGTGCTCGCGATATCACGGCTACTATGGTAAACACACCATCGGTTTACGTTACAAGCGAATCAAGTGGGTTTGGTGATAGCCAAATGTACACTCGTGGATTTGATCAATCAAATACAGCCTTCTTATTAAACGGTCAGCCAATCAACGGTATGGAAGACGGAAACATGTATTGGTCTAACTGGTCAGGAATGTCTGATATTGCTAATGCTATTCAAATTCAACGTGGATTAGGTTCATCTAAATTAGCGATTTCATCGGTTGGTGGAACCATCAACTTTATTACTAAAGCAACGCAAATGAACGAAGGCGGTTTCTTAAAAGCAGGCTTAGGTAATGATAATTATTTTAAATCTACCGTAGGTTATAGCTCTGGTTTATTAGATAACGGTTTTGGTATTACAGCTATGCTTTCACATTGGCAAGGTGACGGTTACAACGATATGACGGCTGGACAAGGTCAAAATTATTTTGTGTCTATCGGTTATAAAGCTAACGAAAAGCACAATTTTAACTTCTTGATTACAGGAGCTCCACAGTGGCACGATCAAAACTATGCAAAGCGTATCGGTGATTACGAAAAATTTGGTAAAAAATATAATAACAACTGGGGATATTTAAATGGAGAGGCGATTAACGATCGAAAAAATTATTACCATAAACCCGTTTTAAACTTAAACTGGGATTGGAATATTGATGAACAGTCAAGCTTATCTACCGTTTTATATGCTTCTTTTGGTAGAGGTGGTGGTACAGGACCTATTGGATCTACAGGTGCAGCCTTAGCTGATGGTACTAAAAACATACAAGGCGCTTATGATGCTAACGTATTAGCAGGTGAATCGTCTTATGCGATCCGTGCTTCAGTAAACAACCATTCTTGGTATGGTTTGGTAACTAATTACAACCGCGATTTAACCGATAATTTATCTTTCAATGTAGGGTTCGATTTAAGATCTTATCAAGGAGAACATTTCCGTCACTTGGTTGATTTAATGGGTGGTAGTTATTTAGTAGATAATACATCTACTCGTTTTAGAGATCCAAATGCACAATTAACTAATACATTCTCAACAAATCCATGGAAAGCACTTTCAGGCTTCGCTAAAAATCCTGAAGATAAATATGGATACGACTATTCTGAAACTATTAACTATGGTGGATTATTTGCACAGTTAGAATACGCAACCGATCGTTTTTCAGCTTTCTTCCAAGGAGCCGTTTCTAATCAATCACACGTGCGTGTAGACCCTTATCAATACAGCGTTGCTGAAGAAGAGTCAGAAAAAGTAACAAATGTTGGGTATAATGTTAAAGGAGGTTTAAGTTATAATATCGATAATAAACACACGTTCTTTGGAAATGCCGGAGTGTATTCTCGTCAGCCTTATCACGATAACATCTACTTAAACTTCGGAAATACAGTAAATCCGTTTACAGAGAATGAAGACATCGTTGGTTTAGAATTAGGATACAAATTTGTATCAGAATACGTAGCTGTAAACGTGAACGCGTACAAAACAACATGGGCAAACCGAGTACAGTCATCGGTTGAAACAGTTGGTGAAAACGATCCTGATTATCCAGGATTAGCTGGTCAGCAATTGTTTACATTAAATCGCGGTGTAAAACAAGATCATAAAGGAATTGAATTGGATATTCAAGCAAAACCATTGTATAATTTAGAAGTAAAAGGTTTTGCATCTATCGGTGACTGGGTGTATAAAGGTAATGCTGTTACAGAAGTACGCACTGAAAATAGAGAAATTTTAGAAACTACAAACCGAGATTTAGATGGTGGTAAAGTAGGTAACGCAGCGCAAACTACTTTTGGTTTAGGGGCTAAATATAAAATTTTACCAAACTTATCTGTCGATGCAGATTACCGCTATTACCAAGATCTGTATGCTAACCGTCAAGAAAAAGAAAACTTGATGTTGCCATCGTTTGCGTTGGTTGATGCTGGTGTTTCATACGGTTTAAATTTGTCGGGTAAAAACAGATTAAGTTTCCGTTTTAACGTAAACAACTTGTTTAATGTAGAGTATATCTCTCAATCTAACACAGCTATTAAGGTTGATGATACTACAACAGCTACCTATAAAGGCTTAGATGACCGCAATCAAGTGTATTTTGGGTATGGTAGAACCTGGAATGCATCCGTTAAGTTCACATTCTAAACAATTAATTTTTAAATACTTGCAAACCGCTTCAATTTCTGAAGCGGTTTTTTTACTATAATACTTTGTGATAGCACTATAGTTATAATATTGTTATTAATGGTGATAAAAATCATATTTTATGGTATCTTTGCACTAGTAAAAAAACTAAAAACCTCTATAAATGATAAAAGTATCAG
>JAHAYQ010000061.1 GCA_018384465.1 Myroides sp.
ACTACCTTCATTTTAGCAGATTCTCCTGGCTTAATAGGATGCTCTGGTTTTTCTGGAACAGTACAACCACATGTGGCACTTGCGTTAATTACTACTAAATCAACATCGCCCTCGTTTTTAATTTCAAACTCTACCTCACCTTTTGATCCTTTTTTCAAATCACCAAAATCGTGTGTTGTTTTGTCGAAAGCAATTTTCGGAAAACCAGTTTGTGTGGTAGTTGATGCAGTTGCATCTCCGTTTGCAGTTGTTGCTTCTACAGCTGCGTTTCCTTCCTGAACACGTGCTGAAGCATTTTCTGTTTTGTTACAAGCTACTAAACTTAAAGCGGCAAAACCCGCTACAAACATTAATTTTTTCATAGTTTATTCTATTAATCCTCTTCCTATTTTGTTTAATTTATTCTCATTTTTATACTCTTTTACTAAAGCGTCTAAAATTCCGTTGATAAATATACTACTTTTTGGTGTTGAATATTCTTTTGCGAGTTCTAAATATTCGTTAATTGTTACTTTTACAGGAATCGATGGGAATTTTTGCAATTCGCACACGCCTAAGTTTAAAATAATGGTATCTATTTCAGCAATACGATCCAACTCCCAATTACGCGTTTTATCTTCGTACTCCTTTACAAAAGCATCAGCATTTAACGCCGTTTTTCTGAACAATTGTTTAGCAAAATCACGATCTTCATCGTCTTTGAACACTTTGTTTATTCTAAAATAACTCGATCCATCTTTTAAGCTTTCTAACTGTTTTAAAATGGCTGTGTTTACTACTGGAATATCATCAATCCACGAAATTTTATAATCTTCTAAAAATTCGTAAATTTTTTCATTAGGTGCAATAAAATCAGTGAAAAGCTGAATGACAAACGATTTATCTTCTTCAAACGTATTTACATTATTACGCATATAATGCTTATATACATCGCTTTTTTTAATATCTTGTAACAAACCTTTGATGTACTGTTCGTTCACATGGAACTGATTTACTTGCAACTCTTCCAACCAATTATTTAAGGTTTCAGATTGAACTAAAATCTGTAAAACGTTATTGTTTATGAATTTTTTGTTTGGACTGCGCTCTTCCGGAGTAGCTAAGTGCTTTTTTGACGATACATCTAAAAACTCTTCCTCAACTTTTTGCAATTCTAAAAAGGAAGACAACATCAGCAAATACAATTCACGAATGTTTTCTAAACTGTTAAAAAGATATCTTTCGTAAATATCTAATTGATCCGATTGGTTTTGGGTCATTGCATAAATGGCTTGCAATACTTTTGAACGGATATGACGTCTGTTTACCATGCTACTAAGAACTTATTTTTATAGAGAAAGCGAAAACCTGTTGATTTTCGCTTTGCAAAATTAAAACAATATTTTAATTATTGTTTGTTTTCCTCTTTTTTCTTTTCAATGCGCTGCTCTGCCAATTTCATCGCTGCTTGATTAGGCGTAACATTTTGCTCTTTGGCATAATTCAATATGTCTAAAGTGGTATTAAAAATATTTTCAGTTCTGCGGATCGCTTCATCTGAGCCGTATTTTGCAATTTCACCAAACACATTGATAATTCCACCAGCATTGATTAAGAAATCGGGTGCATAAACAATTCCTTTTTCTTGTAACATTTTTCCATGAACAGCTTCTTCTGCCAACTGATTATTAGCTGCTCCGGCAACTACCTGAGCTTTTAATTTACTGATTGAATCATTATTTATCGTAGCTCCTAAGGCACATGGCGCATAAATATCTACATCTAAGGTATATAAATCGTCACCTGTAAAAATAGAAGTATTGTATTTTTTAGAAACTTCTTCTACTCGTTCTTGATTTAAATCGGTAATAGTTACTAAAGCACCCGCATTGGTTAAATGCTTTACTAATGTTTCGCCTACATTACCAATTCCTTGAACTAATACTTTTTTACCATTTAAATCATCAGATCCAAATTTAAATTTTGTAGCCGCTTTTAACCCCATAAAAACTCCGTATGCTGTTACTGGCGATGGATTTCCAGATCCTCCTAAACTTTCGGAGATTCCTGTTACGTGAGGTGTAATACTATGAATAAGATCCATATCGGCTGTGGTGGTTCCTACATCTTCTGCGGTTATGTATCTACCACTTAACGAATCTACATAGCGCGCAAATGCTTTAATAAGCTCCGGACTTTTGTCTTTTTTGGCATCTCCAATAATAACGGCTTTTCCACCACCTAAATCTAAACCTGAAACGGCAGATTTATAAGTCATTCCCCGCGAAAGTCTTAACACATCATTCAATGCTTCCCATTCTGATGTGTAATTCCACATACGTGTACCACCTAAAGATGGACCTAAAACCGTATTATGTATACCAATAATTGCTTTTAAACCAGTATCTTTGTCATGGCAAAAAACAATTTGCTCGTGATGATCAAAGGAAATCTGTCCGAATACCGGATCAACTTTTTTTAACTCGTCTGGAGTATATACGTTTGTTGTCATAATTTTAATTATTTGGATGTTTTTCAAATATAAAACATTTATTTTTATTATTATTTTCAGATTACATTATTATTAAATCAATAGAAAATTGAGTTACAATTCGCAATATCTAATCACTATTTTGCCGTTGTATTAAAAAATAAAAAACAAATAGAGCTAATTAATGAAAGATCTTCAAAAGCTTAATAAATATTTCGTAAAATATAAATACCGTTTTTTAATTGGTATTGCCATTACCATTGCTTCGCAAATATTTACGGTTCTTACGCCGCAATATGTTGGTGACGCTATTACAACTTTACAGAATTTTTTACAAAACGAGCTTACTGCCGAAGCTACCAAACAATCCTTATGGAATAAAATATTACTTATTGTAGGCACCACTTTACTGGCAGGTTTCCTTACTTTTTTAATGAGGCAAACCATTATTGTAATGTCTAGACATATTGAATTTGATCTTAAAAACGATATTTACAATCATTACCAAAAGTTAGGTCAAGATTTTTACAAGCGTCAGCGTACTGGTGACTTAATGAGCAGAATTTCTGAAGATGTGGCTAAAGTGCGACAATATGTTGGACCTGCCATTATGTATTCTATCAACACTATTTTTAGAATGGT
>JAHAYQ010000064.1 GCA_018384465.1 Myroides sp.
TTGGTTTTGTGGCGACTAAATTACAAAAAATGGAGGATAAATATACAGACTTTGAGATGAGGAATTAATCGCTAATAAACTTGTTAGATCAATCTATTATGGATGTAAATTATTTAAAGATTTATTTTTTTATCAATTTGGCATTAAACTTCAAAATCTTTGTAAATTTAACACCTGAACATTAAAGCAAAAACAATGAACTATATACTATACGACGGAGCTGGGCGCAATAACTTATTGCCTTTTACATTTACCCGTCCGGTAGCAGACATACGCATTGGTATTTTAACTATTCGAGAAAAATGGGAGAAATATTTGGGTAATACTACTACAACGGTTACTGAAGAGTATTTGGCTGATAAATATCCTATGGTTGAAATGGCTGAAAACATCATGATAAACGCCTCCTTTTGTCCAAATGAAGGCTTGGTAGAAATGATACAATTTTTACAACCCAACCAAGCCATTGTAAAAAATGAGGAAATAATTGCTTTTTTTTCTACAGATGAACAAGATGAAGTAAACTTTGAAGAGTATGATTTAATTGAATTTGAAGACGATTGTCTACAAGTTGAATACACATGGGATATCTTTCAGAAAAACGATCAAGCTATTCGGGATGACTTTGAATTAATTACGCAAGACCGTCAATCGCAACCCATACCTTCAACAGTAAATGTATTAGGAGCTGAAAATATTTTTATTGAAGAAGGTGCCGTATTAAACTTTTGCACGTTAAATGCCGCCACAGGTCCAATTTACATAGGTAAAGATGCAGAAATTATGGAAGGATCGGTTATTCGTGGTCCGTTTGCATTGTGTGACCATGCACAAGTAAAATTAGCAACAAAAATATACGGTGCCACTACGGTTGGTCCGCATTGTAGAGTAGGAGGTGAGGTGAATAATTCGGTTATGTTTGCGTATTCTAACAAAGGACACGATGGCTTTTTAGGAAATGCCGTTTTAGGCGAATGGTGTAATATTGGAGCCGATTCTAACAACAGTAATTTAAAGAATAATTACGAGTCAGTTAAACTTTGGAATTATGAAACCGAACGTTTTGTAAATACTGGTTTGCAATTTTGCGGTTTAATGATGGGCGATCACAGTAAATGCGGTATCAACACCATGTTTAATACAGGAACAGTTGTAGGTGTTTGTGCCAATATTTTTGGTGCCGGTTTTCCACGTAATTATATTGCCAACTTTACATGGGGCGGGGCACAAGGTACGCAAGCCTATTTACCAAAAAAAGCGTTTGAAACGGCTAAAATTGTAATGAGCAGAAGGCATGTTGATTTTACCCCTGAAGACGAAGCTATTTTAACACACGTTTTTAATGAAACCAAAGAATGGCAAAAATAAGATATATTAAAAGCAACCTCTTATAAACAGAGGTTGTTTTTTATTCTAGTTATACGGTACCAATTGCGGCCTTCCGTAATTAAACTGTTGTAAGTCGAATTGTGTATTTCTCAGGTTATTCGTTTTAAAAATATTATGTCCGTTTCCAGGAATTTTTGGATAGAAAGCTAACGACAACTGAAAGTTATTAAACACTAAATAATCATTACTAATTACTACACCCAAACCAATTTTACTATACATATCCTTAGTGACAAAAGTATTGTCGTTATCGCCCATAAAACCGAGTGAAGTACTAAAAAACGGACTAAATCGGAAACCTAATACCTCATAAGGAGCGTACGATTGAACTTGAAAATTGAGCAAAACTTTTTTAGTTCCTCTCAATTCGTAGCTATCAAAACCATCAATTCCGTATGAACCATTTAGGTTGATTTTATCCATCGCATAATCCCATCGATTTAATCCGATCACAATTTCTGGGTTAAAGAAATGTCTAAAACGCCATTTTCCCCATTGATATATTTTCGAGAAATACAATCCTTCCACTCTAAAAACTCCTTCTTCGAACTTTTTGTTATTCATGAAACTTCCCAATTGAAATTCTCCGCCAAAATATCCATGTTTTGTATATTTTCCTAACGCAAATTGGGCAGCGAAGTAGGGGCGAACGATATTGTTTTTTTCTTGAAACCCACCAGTAAGCATAAATATTTTTCCAACAGCAATATCTTCAATCATATCATAATAAAAAATATAACGGTCTTGTACATAATTGACCGAAGCCAGTCCAATGGTACCTAAATACATCCGTTGGTTGGTATAATAATTATACGGATCGTACTCGCCAGAAGGTCGTTCGGAATATTTTCTAGAATAATACCTTAACGAAGTTATGAAGTTGGTTTGCACCTTATGTAAATTGTTGTAACGGTAATACAGAGGTTTAGAATGCCCCAACCACACATCCAAATCTGTTGATTTAAAATTGTGCAGCTTACGCACGCCTTCTAAATTAGGAACAGAATCACGAGCAGAAGATTGCGAAATAGTAAAGCCTCCTGCCAAACGCGTCATAGGTGTATAAAATCGTCGGTTGGCGTACAATTGTTTAATGTAATTTTTATCTAAATCAATATTATAATACACACCGGCATCTATAAACGTTTGCCCAATATTATTCACTTGATATTGGGTTCTATAGGCATGTTTTCCCTCTTTGAAGCGCACTCGGTATTGATTGTTGAAATAGTGTCCCATTCCAGCAAAGTTTCGATTTGTAAGACTCAACCGACCACTTGAAGTAGAAAGTGAACCTGTTGGATACCAAGACCAAGCATCTAACACTTTAATATATACATCAACCGAATCAGCTTCAGGTGAAATTTCAACTGGCTTAACAGAAACTCTGCGTGTGTAGCGTTCGGCTCTAAGCAATCGTTCTGATTCTTTAAGTTTAATGGAATCTAAAGGTTGGTTTCGTTTAAATTGTAACAAGCTACGAACGGTAAATTGCTTTGTTTTTAAATGCAATCGGTTACCAATTTTTTCAACCTGCTTATGTGGTACTTTTGTAGAATCGTGAATAGAATAACCAAAGGGATCGTACGTTTGTATATGTATATTTCTTACGATTTTGCCTTGATACTTTTCAAAATCATAATCAGCTTGAGCAATTGCTTGTATATTGGTATTTACATTAGTTGTTTTTTTTCGAACTAAAAGTTTGTGTAATTGTCGAGTTAACTTCCCTTTTTTGGATAATTCTTCCAGCCTTTCCATTTGCTGTTGAGACGTAGAAATACTGTCGTTCGTTTGTGCAAACGAACAAGTAACATACAAAAAGCAGAGCAGCAAGATTAAAAACGGATGATTAATTTTCAAAGCTTCTATTTCAAAGCATTAAAGTACTAAAAGTTTTTAAATAAGCGTATGCTTAGGTGTTAATTTCTAAATCTTTGATATATTCTTCGTATTCGTAGAAAAACAGTTCAAACTGTGTCATGTTTTCTGCAAAGAAATCATAGATATCTTGCCAAGTAGCTTTGTTGTTTACGCTGATTTTTTTATCGATTTCAACCCATACCCGACTAATTAGTTTACCATTAGGTAGGTAATAATTTCTTTCAAAAATGGCTTCTTTCAGGTATTCATCAATTAAAATAGATTTAAGAGATTCCATTTTTTCAAAATAAATCTTGCGTTTTTCCTCATCTTTTGGTTCGATTTCCAATGCTACTTGAGCCGTTTTATTATCGACATAAAATTTGAAAGACACGTCTTTAACCTTTGTGTTGTGCAAAATCCATTTTCTTGGATAAGCTTCTGCAAACCCAATCCAAAAATCTTTTTTTATCTGTAGTGCTTCTTCTTTACTAAACATTTTCTATCTTTAATCTTATTTTCACAATCATGCGTTTCGAACAGCTTTTAAACAGAAAGGAATTAATTGTAAAGCAACCTTTATTTGCTTTAGATGCCCATTTAAAAATGGCGCCGTTAGAGCGTGTTCAATATCTTCAAAATTACGATTATTCTATACATAATCCTAAAGCGTCGGCTGTTTTAAGTTTGTTTTACCCAAAAAACAATAATGCATACTTGTTGTTAATTGTTCGTTCTTCCTATCCGGGTGTGCATTCGTCACAGATTGCCTTTCCAGGTGGCAAACGCGACTTTGCAGATAATACGTTACAAGAAACCGCCTTAAGAGAAACCTATGAAGAGGTTGGGATTCATCCACAATATATAGAGATTGTAAAACAATGGAGCGATTTATACATACCGCCCAGTAATTTTATGGTTTCATCGTTTATGGGAATTATTGACGATACACCACAATTTGTATTACAACCCGATGAAGTAAGCGCAGTCATTGAATTACCAGTTG
>JAHAYQ010000065.1 GCA_018384465.1 Myroides sp.
AAATACCTTCTCAAACTGTTTCTGCTTTCGATTTTTCAAATTTCGATTATTACCATCATCCAAAAGATGAATTTGAAGAAATGGATATTGAATACATGACCAGAATTACACAGAAGATTTTACCGGTAGTTGATAAGATGCTGAATACAGATAGCAAAGAAATACAATTAAAATAATAGATAACTTAAATTATCTACGATTATTAAAATACCAAAATACATTGAAAACAATAATTATAACAGGCACCAGCCGTGGCATAGGGACTGAGTTAGTAAAACAGTTAGCGGAAGAAGGACATAGAGTAATTGCGCTTTCACGCAAAGCAAATCCGATATTTAATTCGTTTCAAAACGTTTATTATCATCCTGTAGATGTTAGTGATGAAACGCAATTAGCTGCGTTTACAGAAGCAGTTAAAAATAAATACCAAACTGTAGATATCATCATTCACAATGCAGGTGCTATAGTGAACAAACCTTTTGCAGAAATTACTGCTGATGAATTTGCGTACGTTTACAAAGTAAATGTGTTTAGCGTAGCGGCATTAAACCGTTTTATTTTACCCTTAATGCCTAATGGAGGTCATGTGGTAACAATTAGCAGCATGGGCGGTATTCAAGGAAGCATGAAATTTCCTGGCTTAGCTGCGTACAGTTCAAGTAAAGGTGCTGTAATTACCCTGTCTGAATTGTTGGCGGAAGAGTACAAAGAGCAAGGAGTTGCTTTTAATGTATTGGCATTGGGTGCTGTTCAAACCGAAATGTTGAGTGAAGCATTTCCAGGGTACCAAGCTCCGATTCAGCCTGCTGAAATGGCAAATTATATCAAAGATTTTGCTTTAAACGGTCACACCTATTTTAACGGAAAAGTATTACAAGTATCATCAACCACTCCATAATTGAAACAAGTTTTAGCGAAATATTTGCCCGAAAATGCTGTTGATGCTGTTTTTGAATTGATCAAAACGTATCGAGTTCATTTCAAAATTGTAAATGAGCGGGTGACCCGTCATGGTGATTATCGCAAAAATTATGATGGATCCCATCAAATAACGGTAAACGCTAATTTAAACAAATACCGTTTTTTAATGACCACCGTACATGAAATAGCTCATTTAGTGGCGTTTCAAAAATATGGAAGAAACATCAAACCACATGGTGTCGAGTGGAAACACACCTTTAGATTGTTGATGTTGCCGTTTATTAACCCAGCTGTTTTTCCGCATGATGTATTGCCTGTTTTAGCTAATCATTTTAAAAACCCGACCGCAAGCAGTGACACAGATGCTATTTTGTCGATGGTTTTAAAAAAGTTTGATCCTCCTTCAGATAAAGTTTTTGTAGACGAACTTCCCTTAGGCAGTTTATTTAGAACACCTAATGGGCGCGTTTTTAAAAAAGGAAAGCTGCGCGTAAAATTGTTTGCTTGTACCGATATAAAAAACAATAACGTATATTTGTTTAAACCCAACGCACAAGTTGAATTATTGAAGACAATTACCGATGAATAAAAATTATTACGCCATTATTATGGCAGGTGGTGTAGGATCGCGCTTTTGGCCGGTAAGTACGCCCGAATTTCCTAAACAATTTCACGATATGCTGGGAACAGGCGAGACTTTGGTTCAAAAAACCTTTACCCGTTTAAGTCAGTTAATTCCCAAAGAAAATATTTTAATTCTTACAAATGATAAATACCAAGATATTTTAAAAGAACAACTGCCCACAATTACCGATGAGCAAATTGTTTTAGAGCCCGATATGCGCAATACGGCACCTTGTATTTTGTATGCTTCGTTAAAAATAAAAAAACAAAACCCCAATGCTGTAATGATTGTGGCTCCGTCTGACCATTGGATTGAAGACGAAGTGCAATTTGTAGCCAACCTACAACGATCGTTTGATATTTGTGAACACGATAAGGTTTTAATGACTTTAGGTATTTTACCTACCTTTCCCAATACAGGTTACGGATATATTGAATACGATAAATTAGATTCAAGACAAGTGAAAAAAGTGGTGCAATTTCGTGAAAAACCCGATTATCAAACCGCTAAAAAGTTTATACAAAAAAGAAATTTCTTGTGGAATTCTGGGATATTTATTTGGAGTGTGCAATCTATTTTAGATGCTTTTGAACACTTTCAACCCGAAATGTATCAATTATTTATTAATGGATACGAGCAGTTAAATACCGAAGAAGAATCCATTTTTATTAAAGAAAATTATCATAAAGCTGCCAATATTTCTATTGATTATGCAGTGATGGAAAACGCATCTAACGTATTTGTATTACCCGCTACTTTTGATTGGAATGATTTAGGCACTTGGGGATCCTTATATGATAAATTACCTAAAGACGAATTTGAAAACGCTATGGTAAACGGCAAACTATTTGTTGAAAACGCCACGAATAACATAATAAGAACCAACCCTGGTAAAATGGTTGTTGTTGGGGGGCTTGATGATTTTATTGTGGTGGATAAAGACGATGTATTGTTGATTTACCCCAAAAAGAAAGAACAAGAAATTAAACAAATAGTGGCAAAGTTAAATGAGGAAAAGTTGAACTAAAGTTCAACTTTTTTTCTTTTAGGTATTTTTACTTACAACTGTTAACAGGTAAAATTACCTATAGAGATTCTAAGCAAAAAAGTTAAATTTATAAATTATTTCGATAAGTTTAAATACAGCTTGTATGTTTGATATTAATAAGCAAAACATCCTTTTCAATAAGTGCTTTAAAATTGTGGTGCTTATTAGTACTTTTTTTATTTGTAATGAAATATTTGCTTTACAGAATAAAAATGAAATGGAATCGTTTATTATTCAAAATAAGGAAAGTACGCAACCAGAAACGATAAGGAAAAACTATAAGAAAAAAGTAAAGAGCCATAAAACTAAAGATTTAACTTCGTTAGATGTTGTAAGCAAAGTACTTCAAGCACAAGCAATTTCCAAAAACTTAGATCAACTAAACAATCAAAGTGTTGTTTTGTATTTAGAAGCTTTATGTGATGCAAACAAATTAAATGATGCCAGTTTACTTATTTACGTGAATACTGAAATTGGTTTTTTTTACTATACTTATAATGAATATTTAAAGGCAATGCCTTATTTTGCTCATGCAGCACAATTATTAGATATTACTCCCGAAGCACAACTAATACAGCACAGCGCTACTTTTAAAAAACATGCCTATTTTTATGGTAGTCTTGGTGAGCATGAAAAAAGTATTGAGTTTTTAAAAAA
>JAHAYQ010000272.1 GCA_018384465.1 Myroides sp.
ATATTATAATTCATATATAAGTTAAAGGAGGTCGCTATGAAATCTAAGTTGATTATTGAAAACGTTAGTCGAATTTCGGAAGTTGATCCAAGGTTGTATGGTTCTTTTGTTGAACACATGGGAAGAGCGGTTTATGGTGGGATTTATCAACCTAATCACCCTACGGCTAATGAAGCAGGATTTCGTCAAGATGTGATGAAACTTGTAAAAGAGCTAAATGTACCACTTGTTCGCTATCCTGGAGGGAACTTTTTATCGGGCTATAATTGGGAAGATGGCATTGGACCAGTAGAGAAACGTCCAAAAAAACTTGATTTAGCTTGGCGGACAATTGAACCAAACGAAGTTGGCCTACACGAATTTGCCAAGTGGGCGGAAGAAACACAAACCGAAATCAACATGGCTGTGAATCTAGGAACGAGAGGAATTGATGCAGCGAGGAATTTAGTGGAGTATTGTAACTTTGAAGGTGGGACTTATTGGAGTGACTTGCGGAAAGAAAATGGACAAGAAAAGCCTTTTGAGATTAAAACATGGTGTTTAGGCAATGAAATGGATGGTCCATGGCAAATTGGTCATAAAACGGCGGATGAATATGGTCGTTTAGCAGAAGAAACAGCCAAAGCGATGAAACTAGTCGATGAATCGATTGAATTAGTTCTATGTGGAAGTTCTCATAGTCATATGCCGACGTTTGGTGATTGGGAATTAACGGTACTGGATCATGCCTATGAACAAATTGATTACTTATCGTTACATCAATATTATGGCAATCATAAGAACGATTTAAAATACTATTTAGCACGATCCCTTGATATGGACGAATTTATTAATGGCGTTGTGGCGATATGTGACGCAATTAAAGCAAAAAAACATAGTAAAAAAACCATCAATTTGTCTTTTGATGAATGGAATATTTGGTATCACTCCAATGAACAAGATCAAAAAATAAAGCCATGGCAAATTGCGCCACCTTTATTGGAAGATGTGTATAATTTTGAAGATGCACTTTTGCTAGGTTGTTTATTAATTACCTTACTAAAACATGCTGACCGTGTGAAAATCGCTTGTTTAGCCCAATTAGTAAATGTGATTGCTCCGATCATGACGGATGAAAAAGGGGAAGCGTGGAAGCAGACGATTTTTTATCCCTTTGCTCAAGTATCCAATTATGGTAGAGGACAAGTTCTTCGACCTATTATTGAATCCGAAACATATGCAACAGAAGATTTTGAACAGGTTCCATACTTAGAAAGTATCTCTGTCATTAACGAAGAAGCGAGCGAATTAGTTATCTTTGCTGTTAATCGTGGAGAAGAAGAAATGGATTTTACTATTCAAACAAATGGGATAGACATCACAGGAGTTACGGAGTTTTCTGAACTTTCAGGTTTTGATATTAAGCAAGAAAATACTCAAGGGAATCAATCTGTCTCACCAAAACAGTCAAATGCCTATGAACTAAATGGACAACAATTACTCGTTAAATTGACACCGCTATCATGGAATATGATCCGATGTACGATAAAAAATTAGGAGTGTGTAAAAAATGAAATTAAGAAAAATAGTTGGTTTAAGTACAGTAGCGCTATTTGCAAGTCTAACATTAGCTGGTTGTGGTGAGAAAGAAGATCCAAATACGATTGTTTTTTGGAATCCTCTAACGGGGGATGATGGCGCATATATGGATAATATGGTAAAGGAATATAATGCAACAGAACCAGAATATCCAGTAAAATCAGTCATTACTTCTGATATGTACACTAAAATTTATACGGTAATGAGTTCGAAAAAAGATGTACCTGACTTGACACTCATCCATGCCGACCGTGTACCTGGCTTTGTGAAATCAGATATGTTAGAACCGATTGAAGAAGTGATTTCAGCAAAACCTGAAATTAATGCCGATAATTACTTGCCTCAAGCATGGTCAGCAGGAACAGTTGATGGAACGCAATACACGGTTCCTCTAGATATCCATTCTAGCGCAATGTATTATAACATCGATTTATTAGAAAAATACGATGCGATGAGTATGTTAGACGATGATGTTGTTACTTTTGATGAGATGTTATCTTTAAAAGGAAAGCTAGATGAAGGAGACTTCGTAGTAAATAATGCGTTACTTTCGTGGACGATTCTAGCTCAAATTATTAATTTGGGTGGCGATATTCAATCTAATGGTGAACCAACTGTCAATACACCTGAGATGAAACAAGCCTTAAGCTCACTGAAGGAAGTGGCAGATCAAGGATTAATGACACCAAATGGAGAAGATGGTTATTTAATGTTCCAATCGGGTAATGTATTGTTCTCAACTGATGGTACTTGGTCTTCTACAGCGCATGCTGGTGTAGACGGATTAAATTTTGGTGTAACAAATATTTATTCAAATACACCAGATGTTTTTACGAATCGTGCATCTTCTCATTTATTCTCTATGTTAAATAACGAAGAACGAACAGATGAAAAAGAAGCGGGTATTGCTGATTTCTTAGAATATATTCGTCAAAATTCAATTGAGTGGGCAAAAGCTGGACAAATTGTTGCAAGTACAGAGGTTGTTGAGAGTCCGGAATTCCAAGAGTTTAAACAATCATTCTTTACATCAAGTGAAGAACAAATCGAATCTTTACATATCTTTACATACGAGTATTACCCATATGTCGAAGAAGCAATCAACACCTATTGTTTTGATATCGTATATGGTGAATTAGATATGGATGAAGGATTAGCAACAATGCAAAAATTTGTCGAAGATAAGATTGCTGAAAATCAATAAGAGTGACTAAATAACCAGATAAGTGCCGCATATTATGATTCGTGCGGCACTATAGGGGGGGAAAACATGACAAAAAAATTGAAATTAGGTCCATTAATGTATATAGGTCCACATCTACTGCTGTTTATGACATTTATCACTGTACCAACTATCTATGGGATTTATGCTTCATTTACAAAATGGAATCTTGTGAATGAACCTCAATGGGTAGGATTAGATAATTACAAAACATTATTGTTTGATAAATCATCGACATTTTATTTTCAATTTCATAATGGCCTAAAGAATACGCTGATCTATGTCTTAATTGTTGTTCCGCTAATTATTATTATTCCGCTATTAATCGCAGTTGCGCTTGAAAATAAGAAAGTCCGCTTTAAAAACGTCTTTCAAGGAATTTTATATGTCCCAGGTTTGATTTCTATTTCAGCAGCAGCGTTGATTTGGTCTTTACTATTTCATTCGAAGTTAGGAATACCGAATAATCTATTTGGTCTAGATATATCGTGGGCTGCGCAACAACCCTATGCATGGATGCTGATTGTGATCATTAGTATCTGGGGTGGTGTTGGTGGGAATATGATTATTTATCGTGCGGCAATTGCTGGTATTTCAGCTGACCTCTATGAATCTGCTGAAATAGACGGTGCAAGTTCGTCAAAAAAATTCTTTTATATTACACTCCCGTCGATTCGCTTTCCTTTAATTTATACTTTAGTGATGTCAACAGCAGGTGCATTTAATGTATTCGCTCAACCACTCATGATGACCAAAGGTGGTCCAAAACAAAGCACGCATGTTTTAATGATGTATATTAGAACCTTAGCTTTCGGAAGTGGGCAATCTATTGCCGGTATGGCTTCAGCGATGGCCGTATTATTAGGTTTAGTTATATTGGTCATTTCTGCAGCACAGTATTATTTAATGAACAAAAATGCAAATTAGGAGGAAAATATATGTCTAAAGAAAGTACGATCTCTAAATGGATTGCATATGTTTTTCTAATAATTTTATGCCTCATATGGACAATCCCGCTATTTTTTGGTTTTATGACCTCGTTTCGTTCTCAGACAGAAATCGTTTCTGCAGGATTTCGAATGCTACCAGTTGATTGGATATTAGAAAATTATATTGCTATTTTGAATAATACTTCGACAGCTCCAATCATGAGATGGTTATGGAATTCTCTATTTATTGCAACTACGCACACATTTTTAGTCGTCATTGTTGTATCTGTCACAGCATATGGTTATTCTAGAATGAAATTTAAACACCGTGATACACTGTTTTTTATCTTAATGGGAATTTCAATGTTTCCAGGGGTTGTGAATTTAATCCCATCTTACAAAATTATTGAGTCTTTTGGTTGGGTAAATTCACCACTTGCAATGATTATTCCTGGCTTAGCAGGTATGGGAAACATCTTTTTAGTTCGACAATTTATGAAAGGAATCCCAAAAGAGTTTGACGAGTCAGCTCGGATTGATGGGGCAAGTGATTTTGTCATTTATTCAAGAATTATTGTACCGATGATTAAGCCTGTCTTGATTGTAGCAGCACTCTTTTCCTTTACAGGATCATGGAATGATTTTTTATGGCCTGTAATTGTGTACAGTGATGTCGAAAAAATGCCTATCACGGCAGGATTGTTATTATTACAAGATATTTACGGTAACTATCGTATGATTGGTCAGTTAATGGGATCTGCCTTTCTTGCAATTATTCCAACGATGCTACTCTTTTTATTTGCTCAAAAGTATTTTGTGCAATCGATGAATTTAAACTCGGGTGTGAAAGGATAAATTGATATGAAACGTAGAATCGAACGCATCACCTTATTTTTGGCTGCACTGTGGAATATCATTACAGCTACATTAACGATTGTTGGCTATTCTAATTGGTTTAAAAATGAAGGGATTACTGCTTTCGAAGAAGCCAATCAAGTCAATTATATTTCGACAAGTTTACTCGATAGTTTGATAAACATTATTATGGTTTATGGCCTATTAATTTTAACGATGGGTATTATAAATTTATTTATTACGAAACAACTAGAAAGAGAAAGGTATAATAAAAAAACTTTTTTTTGGTTGTTGATTTGTTTGTTGATCCAATTTTTATCGTTTGATGTAATTGGAGTATTACTTTATATTGTAACAATTACTTTATATAGCGCCCGTAATCGAGCCTACAAAGTAGCAACAAATTAAGAAAAGAGGATATGGAACATGAAATATAATAATCCAATTATGACAGAAAGAGCAGATCCTTGGATCTATAAGCATACAGATGGATACTATTACTTCACAGCTTCGGTACCTGGCTATCAAAGTATCGAGCTTAGACGTGCAAAAACGATTAATGAATTAAAAGACGGAGAACTACTAACAGTTTGGAAAGCACATGATAAAGGTGAATTGAGTAGTTTAATTTGGGCACCAGAAATTCATTATATTCGCGGGAAATGGTATATTTATTTTTCGGCGAGTAATCATGAAAATGAACGGAATCAAAGGAATCATCACCGTATGTTCGTTCTCGAGAATAGTCATGAAAATCCAATGAATGATGATTGGGTAGAAAAAGGTCAAGTCAAAACTTTATTTGAAAGTTTTAGTTTAGATGCAACGGTTTTTGAACACAAAGGAGAACTTTATTATGTTTGGGCGCAACAAGATCCGCGAATCCAAGGGAACTCTAATTTATATCTTGCTAGAATGAAAAATCCTTGGACGTTGGAAAATAAACAAATCCTATTATCTATTCCTGAGTATGATTGGGAAAAAATTGGATTTGAAGTGAATGAAGCACCGGCTGTTATTATTCGTAATAACAAAGTCTTTATTACGTATTCTGGCAGTGCGACTGACGAAAACTATGCGATTGGGTTGCTTTGGGCTGATGCAGACGCAGACTTATTAAATGGCTTCTCATGGCACAAGTCAAAAGAGCCGGTCTTTGTGAGTTCAGAAAAAAATCAACAATACGGTCCAGGACATAATTCGTTTACTGTGAGTGAAGATGGCACAACAGATTTAATTGTCTATCATGCGCGCCCTGAAAAAAATAAAGTGGG
>JAHAYQ010000119.1 GCA_018384465.1 Myroides sp.
GTATTAGATTTTAAAATAGACAACTATCTTGATACCGATTTTTATTCAGACTCTTATCGCATTCAGCAAATATTAACAAATGTGATATCTAATGCAATAAAATTTACACATAAAGGCCATGTTACAATTGATGCGTCTTTTGTAAACAACCATGCTAAAATCAAAGTAACTGATACTGGTATTGGAATCAATTCTAAAGACCACGATGCATTATTTAAAGAATTTGTACAAGTACACGATACAAACGAAGGCAACTATGGCGGATCTGGCTTGGGATTAAACATTACCAAACGTTTAATTACTTTGTTAAATGGATCTATTTGGTACGAAAGTGAATTGAATAAGGGTACGGTATTTTTTATCAATATTCCGTTGAAAATATATAGTGAGGCAAATCATGTCCAAAAAACAGAAGATTATGAATACGATAATGCAAAAAAACTACAGAATAAAAAGATTTTAGTTATTGACGATGATCTATTGCAATTAAAACTTATTGAAGAAATTTTTGGCAACAAAGTAAAAAAATTAACCACGTTGGACAATGGAAAATTTGTTAAAGAAATTTTGCAACAAGAACAATATCAGTTAATTATTACCGATATGCAAATGCCTTTATATAGTGGTTTAAAAGTTATAGAAGATATTAGGTCGTTAGAAAATTACAGACACACACCAGTTATAGCTTTAACAGGTAAAATTGATTTTGATGAACAAGAATATAAATCGTTAGGTTTTGATTTATATATGCAAAAGCCATTAAATATCAATAATTTATATAATACGATTTACAAATTATTACGTATTAAACATAAAGTGCAACAAACAAGTACCATACAACCATTACCTATACAATTGCAACATGATACTTTTGATTTAACCGATATATTTAACTTATTAGATAATGATAAAGAAGCTATTGAACCTATTTTAACCACTTTCTTTAACAGTTATAAAATTGATATAGAGCACTTAAAAACGGCTTATGAAAATTCCGACAAAGAAAATTTAAAACACACAGCTCATAAGATGTTACCCATGTTTAGACAGCTACATATTAATGAAATTGTTGATAAATTAGCGAAGATAGAGCGCGAAATTGATTCCTTATCAACAGAGCAATTGCTTATTGAAATACAGTTCATTGACGAGCGTACACCAATTATTTTTCAAGAAATTAAAAAATTGTTTGATTAAAAAAAGGATTTTAAAAAATCCTTTTTTCTGCTATAATTATTTCTGTTTAATTTCCTTTAAATCTATATTGAAGTCCTAAACCAACATTTAAATAGCTGGCAGAACCTTGTTTAATTCCTAATCCATCAAATCCAAAATCTTGACTGAAATGGTTTACATAGGTGCCATCTAAAAA
Source organism: Myroides sp. (assembly GCA_018384465.1). Lineage (GTDB taxonomy): Bacteria > Bacteroidota > Bacteroidia > Flavobacteriales > Flavobacteriaceae > Flavobacterium. The sequence goes on from JAHAYQ010000119.1 coordinate 1,373, forward strand.
TACAGCGAATTGAGCGTTAAAACGATAAGTAGGCATCAATCCAATCTGGGCAACCCCTATCAAATCTTCACCTGGTAAAGGTTCGCTCTTCCCTACTCCTAATCCTAAACCAGCATGGGCTACCACATCAAATGGTTGTTGTAAGTTATTTATTGCCGTTAAAATATTATAAGTTGCCTCTAAAGTTAATTTTGAATATTTCACCCCAGAACCATCTATATCTTTATGCGTAAATTTAGTTTGTGCAAAAGAACCTCTAACTCCCCATACATCATCAATGTGATAGGTAAATCCTGCTTGAAAAAAATGAAAACCGCTATAATCACTACTTGTGATTCCGTCTGTTGGAGATATCGCATTGTTTAATCCGTATTGAATTTCGATGCTAAGGTTATCAAAAATACTTTTAGGAGGTGCCATTTGTGCCTGAGCTTGATACATTACACCTAAACAGCTAGCCATTAGTGCAGCTTTTACAGTTTTATTCATATTTATTTTTTTGAATTTATAGTATTAACGAGTTTATTTTGTTTTTAGTGTATAAACTTCACCTTGACTTTTTCAAGTGCTTAAAAATGATCTTTTTACCTCTTCTACCCCTTTAATACTCCATAGTTCTGTTCCGAAGTATGAAAAATCATTTAAACAGAACAAAAATATCAATTCTTAACTTCAATCAAAAAAAACCTGCAAATAATACTATTATTAATGCAGGTTTTTAAATGGTGATTTATTTTAATTAGTTGACGCGAACCCACGTTTGCGTTCTACCTAATGCTTGGATACCAACATACCCTCTCACATCTAATTTATTGGTACCGTTTAATTTAATGGCACATTTATATTCTTTTCCAGACCCTGGATCAGTAATAGTACCACCTGTGTAAGACGATCCATCTTTTTTTAAGCCTTTAATTATGGTTAAACCTTTAATGGGTTTTCCTTTATCAGCTCCGGGGCATTTGTCACACTTTGCATCCTTTTTATCGGTTAAGATCTCCAAAATTTTTCCGTAATATTTCCCGTTTTTTTCCGTGATTTCTACAATAGATTTTGCTTCACCGGTTTCGTCATCAATAGTTTTCCACTTGCCTGTAATGGTTTGTGCTTGAATAGTAAATACTGTTAAAACAGTTAATACCAAAGTTGCTAATACATTTTTCATACGCTTTTTTTATTTTTATTGTTACTAATATAAGCATTTTTTCTTTTAGCTGTATAAATTGCTGCATTAAGTTCAAAACCTAACAATAAAATCATACAATTTATCCATATGTAAATCATTATAACTAAAAGTGTACCAATTGATCCGTACAATTCATTGTATTTTGCAAATTTTGATACATAAAAACCAAATGCTACAGAAGTAAGCGACATGAGTATGGTGGTAAAAACCGATCCATAAGATATAAACGACAAATGTTTGGTTTCTTTGGTACCAAATTTATAAAGTATAGATACGGTAAGCAGTATCATTAAAACCACAAATAAATTTCGACCAATATCAGCTATGTAGGGGTAATCAGAAACATGCATTAATACTTCAACCGTTAAATATACCGCTACCGAAATAACCAACATCACACTTAACAATACAGATAATGTAATTGCAATGAGATATTGTCTGAAAAAATTTCTTGAAATACTTAAATGTGCCGATGACTGAAACCCATTAATGATGGCATTTACCCCGTTAGCCATAAAGAATACCGACATGATAACCCCTGTTGATACTAAACTTCGATATGAATTGTTCATAATATCAATCAAGATCAGCTCGATGGCATCATAGGTATTCGGTGGCACATTTTCTTCGACAAACATTAAGAAGTTCTCCTGAAAATTATCTACAGGAATATAAGGGATTAAGTTTAATAAAAATAAAGCAAACGGAAATAAAGCCATAAAAAATGTGAAAGCTATTGAACCTGCTTTATAGTTCAATGCGCCTTCTACAATTCCAGCAATATAAATCCGTAATAATTGATATAAAGTTAAACCTTCTAAACCCGGTAATTTTGTCCGCATAGAAAGTTTAATAAGTTTACCAATTATTGGAATTTTTGTTATTTTAAACTTTTTTTTAGCCAAGATTTTATAAAACTGCTTTTAAACTTAGATCCATATTGTACACCGAATGGGTTAAAGCACCACTTGAGATAAAATCCACCCCACATTCTGCATACGATCGTATTGTTTTTTCATTGATATTTCCAGAAGATTCGGCATAACATTTACCATTGATCATTTTAACGGCTGTTCGGGTATCGTCGTAATTAAAATTGTCGATTAAAATTTGATATACACCCTCATTCTGTAAAATTTCTTCAATCTCTTTTAAGTCTCGTGCTTCAACAACAATTTGTAAATCTTTACCTGATTTTTGTAAATAATTTTTCGTTTGGTTGATTGCCTGTGTAATACCTCCCGCAAAATCAATATGATTGTCTTTTAACATTATCATGTCATACAGAGCAAACCTGTGGTTTTCGCCCCCGCCAATTTTTACAGCCCATTTTTCAATAGCTCTGATCCCCGGAGTAGTTTTTCGAGTGTCTAAAATTTTAGCTTTCGTACCATGAACCAAATCAACAAAATAACGTGTTTTAGTGGCAATGGCACTCATACGCTGCATACAATTCAACACAACGCGTTC
>JAHAYQ010000133.1 GCA_018384465.1 Myroides sp.
TATCAGGTTCTTCATCGGAACAACTGATAAATACCGAGGCTAAAACAAAAAACAGCCCTATGCTTTTTAATAATTTCATAATTTACAATTTAATGTACAAATATAAACGTTTATAAAATAGATTTAGTATGTGTGCTACAGCAAATTTTATACCGATTTTATAAAAAAAACCTGCTTGCTATTTTTTTATAACAAACAGATTTTTGAAAAGGTTTATTTATGAAAAGAAATATCAATCAAAAGCTATTACACTTTCTTCTTGTTCAATAATTTTTTCTACATAATTCTTAAACTGGGGATAATCGTTTACAGCTATGTCATCAAAAGGAATATAAACTTCTCGAACCACTTTTAGCGATTGGTTATTTACTAATTCATAACGAATTTCGTATTTATGCTCTTTATAAGAAAACTTTTGATTTTCTGGTATTTCTTTAAACGTACTTTCTTTATCAATATTTACTATTGTTTCGGAATAGTAAGAATTTGCATCCTCGTAAACAGGGTAAAAAATAGGGAATTTTCTTTGTTCCAATGCCACCACATCTCTTGTATAAGGTTGAACAATTGACGGAAGTGGTAAAGCGTAATTTTCCTATTTTTTGCAAGCGATCATTAATATCAAAATCGACTGAAAAAGAAAGCGATTGTCCGTATTTATCGTTTTCATTTAATTGTACCTTATTTATTTTTACCGTTTTATTTAATCTGTAATTGTAAATTTTTTCAAGTTCTGTAGAGCGGATGTCTTCTGAAGTGGAAGGCGAAAACAGGTTGTTGTAATACGATTTGGCACTTCCGTCTAATACGATTGTATTTTTGGTTTTTTTAAGATCTTGAGTAAGATCTATTGTTGTATATTGTTTTACTTTACTGGTTGTTGTATTGTTAAAAGGTATAGCAATTAATGTGCTGTTTGCATTTTTTTGTCTATCAAACGATACAACCAAAGCATTTGCCTGATACAAACTTGTGGGCATGGTATTAAATGGGGCATAGTTGTCTGTAAGTTCCATAAAGTGTTCTTTACCATTAAAATCAACTTTCACAATACAATGATTGAACCCTATATTTGGTAGCGGATTGATTTTTCGTCCGTTATCATTTGTCAATACCAGAACTAATTCAGAATTAAGACCTGCTTGATTTGCCAATGTTACAAACAAGGCAGATAAATCTTTGCAATCGCCCAGCTTTGTAGTAATTGTTTTGGAAGGTTTCTGAGGCACGTAGCCACTTTGCCTGAAATCTAAAAAGCTATAAGTTATATTATCTTGAATGTAAGCATAAATTTTTTGGGCTTTCTCTTCTTCTGAAAGTTTAGCAACACCGTTTGGAAAAATTTGATGGAACGCATCGGTGGTAACTTTGTCCATTTCTAAATTTTTTTGAACTAAGTCGGCGTACCAATTGGCAATATCAGCCCAAGAATCAATAGAGCTAATGTGCAATGTCTCAATAGCATCGGATAAACTTGGTGCATAATCTTCATAAATAGCCACAGCTTCCACTTTTTCGGCTCTCCACTCGGTATACTTTTTGTCGCCAACTGTTTGGGTATTTTCTTTAATATTGCCGTTAACAAGTTTTGATTTAAATGTTTTATCTTTTGGATAAATAATACCATAACGCGACAGCTCAATCGGATAATAAGTTCGGAAAGGGTAATTTAACGTGATATCTTTAAAAAATCGCCCCACAGCGTTTTCAACTCCTTGGTATTTTACTAGAACCACATCGCCAGGTTTCAGGTTAGTGAAAACTAAATTACCATAACTTCTTTCCGCAGGAACAATAGAGCCATCGGGCTTTATGATTTCTGATTTTAAAACTGTGGTTCCATAGCCGTCTAATTTATATTCTTTTAAATGTTCCACTCCGGTGTCAGAAGTAATTTCGTAAATATAGGTAAAGTCATATTTTTGTCCACCTTCTGGAAAAACGTTTACAATACATTCATCTAATAAAATAATAACACCATAGTCTGTTTTCATAGACGATTGTCTGTTTTTGGCTATGTAATCATATAAATCAGCAGTAACAATTTCTTCACTTTCATCTTTTCTATTGGTTATATCGTACAGACGTTTGCGCAGAGCAGTGTTCCCTGTGTGATGGCTAAGCGATTTTTTAAATAACTCTTCTGCTTTTTTAGTGTTTTTTAAATTGTTGTATGCTTTACCTTGTTCTTCCATCAATGTAAAAGAATAAGGAAAGTTTTGCAAACCTTTTTCGGTAAGTTCTATTACTTTTTGGTATTCTTTTTCTTCATTTAGGTAATTTACATAATCTTTTGTTGCGTGATAGAAATAAGGATATCGCTTGGATTGTTCTTCAAGTAATTTTACTTTTTCTGTTTTCTTTCCACTTAAGTTGTAATGTTTAATCAATTCACTGATTACCTCTTCATTGATGCTTTCTTTATGCCTTTTTTCTAAAAAAGCTATTGTTTTTTCGCGATCATTCGTAATATTGAAAAGTACATAACCATACGCATTTTGTATCATTTCGGTATTGGCTGTAGCTGCAACAAGTGACTGATAAGACGTAAGTGCCTTTTCTTTATCCATTATTCGACTTGCGATGTAAAAATCAACTAAATAATGAACGTACAAATGATTTGCTTCTAAAGCTTGATCTCTAATTTTTTCGAGTTCGGTTATAGTTTTAGTACTCATTACATCATTATCACTTAACATACGAATGGTATTTAAGTAGTAATCCTTGTCGGTTGCAGCAATGTTTTCGTACAATTCTTTGCTTTGCTGCGATTCGCCTTTTTTTGAATAAAGAGTTGCCATAAGCACTCTTAACATAGAGCTATTAGGATATTTTTGATAAAGTTTCTTTAGGGCTTTTTCAGCTTGGTCGTATTTGCCGTTGTTTAAATAAGCTTTAAATAGATTGATTGTGTAGAATGAATTTTCAGGTTGTTGTTCTAAGCGCTCTGTAAAATAAGTTTCAAAAAATGGAGCGACCACTTCGGGTTTAATTTCAGATAAATTTCCTTTTTCGTAGGATTTAAATTGATTATGAAAAGTTAAGCCGTCAATACCATGATAATTTTCATCTGTAACTGACATGAAAAAGTAATCGTTATTTTTCCCGGTGGATGCTTTTATCAGCAATCGATTAGTGCCTTTTTTTAAATTTAAAGCAATTCTATATGCATTCAAATCGCTAAATGAAATTTGATTGTTGCGGTATACCTCTACATCATTTAAAAACAATTTTACAGAATAACTTGCTCCTAAATTTAAGTACACCCTTTGATCTACAGTAGATTCAATAAAGGTTTGGGCATACATAACACCTGCTCCATATTCTTGTTCATTGTAAAAAAAATGATAACCTTCGCTATCTTGCTTATCAACCGGGTTGTACCAACCTACTTTTCCATTGCTTGCTGCATCAAAAAGTTTGTCGTTTTTTGCATACGTTTCGGGTTCAAAAGCTGTTTCTAATCCACTGTCATTTAAGTTTTCAAAAACACCACAAAATTGCCAATCAGTTATGGCATTAACTTTTTTAGAAAAATTATTTCCTTCGCTTTTTCTTGTTTTTTTATCGGCTAAATATTTATGATAAAGCACCATTAAATCATTGCCTAACACTTTATCAGCAGCTAAAACATTTATTTTGGGAAAGGTATAGTCATTGTAGCCAGAATTGTTGATATCTCCTATAAAATGATTATCATACCAATTAGGATATAGGTAATATTTTGCCTCTTCAAAAGCAATAAATTGTTTGACAAAATCTTCATTTACAAAAAGGTTTCCTTCTTCATTTTCTAAGTACGCATTAAGTAAAAGAATTTCAATGTTTTTACCGATGTCTTTTCTTAGGTGTTTTTCAAAAGTTTCACGAGCCTTACCTCTGTTGTTTAAGAGTAGTAATTCCCAAGTTTCATCAATTTTTTGTCTGCTTTGAGCAAACGAAAGCATTGATAATAAAGTTAAGATGACACTAAAAAAGGCAGTGTGCTTTATTGACTTTCCAACGTTTTGGTTCATTTTCAATGTTTTAAATGTGTTTTTAGTTATGCTTCATCATAAAGATTGCTAAAATAACATCATTTATAAGCTAAATGATGATTATTTGTTTGTGAATATACAGCAAAAAAAGGTTTTAATAAAAAAAGGCACTTAAAAAAGCACCTTTCTTCATAAAAAATTAAAATATTATTAGTTACTGTGATTGTGAAGATCAAATGTAATCCACGAAACATTTTCATTACCAGCTTTGTCGATCGCATACACACCTAAGTGATAAAGACCTTCTTCTGCATTTTCGGGAACATCAATTTGTAACTGAATAGTATCAGCTTGTCCGTTTAATACACCTGTTGTTTGATAATTCCACTCGATATGATTCTCGTGCTCATTGTTCAACGTTTTGTGTTCGTGTCCGTCGCCTCCAAAATGAATTTCAACTTTATAAGTTGCTAATTCAACATTATCTGTAAAGGTAGCGTTAAGATCCATTTGTTCACCGGAATCAATCTCTTCGTTTGCTGTTGGTGAATTGATTATTACAATTGGTTTTTCAGTATCAAGTACTGTTTCATCATCATTACAAGCTATAAAAAATAAACTAATAGCTACTAAACTTAAATTGATTAATTTTTTCATCTTTAATTATTTTAAAAAGGTATTGTTATAAAAAGTTGAATGTTTCTACCAAACTCAGGTATATCTAAGGCTCGATAAAAACTGTTGTGGTGGTAATACACCGTGTTAAAAATATTGTTTACTTGCAGTCTAATTTGTGGTTGAAAACCTTTAAAATTTAATACCGAACGCCATTGCAACTGCGCTGTTGTATAGCCTGGCGTTTGCTCTTCTCCTTGAGCAATTCGCGTTTGCTTTAAAGCTGTTTTTAAACCTATTTGTAATTGATGATCTTTCATAAAACCACTTTCTGTGAATGAATAACGGAGATTTAGCTGACCGTTGTTAGGTGTTGAAAAAGGCAAAGGGTAATTAGCTTTATCGTTCCTAATTTGTTTATTGTATAAATAAGCTGCTTGTGCTTGTACGCCCCAATTATTCCATTGATAAGTAGCATCTACTTCTACGCCGCCTAAAACCGCTTTAGACTGATCGTAACGATAAACCTGACCGCCGTGTGGTAAAATAGAAAACGTGCCTGAAGGTTTTAAAAAGATATAATTATCAAAATAATACAAATAAGCGCTTGCGTTTACCTTAAGATTCTGCGCATGATAATGTTGACTTAAATCAAAAGCCCACCCTTTCTCAACATCTAAATCAGGGTTTCCTTGTTCGTGACGAAAAGCACCATGATGAATACCGTTAGCACTTAATTCCATTGCCGTTGGAAATCTAAAGTTTGATGCTGCCGTAAAGGTGCTTTCCCATTTATCAGACAACTGATGCGAGATGCCTAACGCCATGTTTCCACGAGAAAAATCTTTATCTAATGAAATACTACGCTGGGCATAATTCAAAGCCAAACTATTTTCGGTACCTTTTTGTGTCAAATAATCGTATAAAACTTCATCGAAATAGCCTTCGATATTTAACTGAGCCCTATCATATCGTGCTCCCAATTCAAACGTAAAATCAGCAGATGGATTCCAAGTATGTTTGACAAACATTCCGGTATTCCATCGGTCATACGCCGGCATTAAATAACCATAACCCGAAATTTGATTGGTTTGATATTGATTTTGAATACCAAAAACTGTTGTGTGATCTAATACCCAATCTTTTTTATACGACAATTCAGCATTTAGCGTATGTAATTTAAAATCGAGTTCCAAATCAGGGTTAACTTCAGGCGCTGTTTGATTGGCGTAGTGCGAATGAAAAAGACTGTTTTCTTGACGGTGATTTCGTTGAAAACCGAATTTAAAATCCCACACATCATGTGTGTTTTGCCATTTAGCATGATAAGTTACTTTGGTATGGTGCACTTGTTGGTAGGGCATACCCACATTTCGATCATTGCCGTCGGGCTTGGCATCATTTACCGATGGTACTCCATGTGCAGCTGCAAAAAAACCAGATTTATTTTGAAACTGACTAACGCTTAATACACTTTGAAATTGGTCAGATATATATCCCCACTGACCATACATTGTATATTCATTTCCTGCTGTGTTGGTCATCATTCCATTAGTTAATGGAATTTTTGTTGAGAGATAAGCGATTTCATCTACCGGAACTTTAAAATCTGCAAATGAACTGTACGATGTTTTAAACTTATAAAAATGGTTGTCGTTGCGATACGACAAGCTTACTGCATTTGCCCACGATTTATTAACGCTTTGGGCTGTGGTAACATATTGCCCATTAAAACCATGCGCTGGTATGGTTTCGTTATTCACTTCAATAACACCGGCAATAGCGTCAGATCCGTGCATAATGGTGCCTACACCTTTAACCACCTCAACACTTTCGGTTGTTAACGCATCAATTTCTAAACCGTGGTCGGCACCCCATTGTTGACCTTCTTGTTTAATACCGTTTTCGGTAACAGCCAATCGGGTAAATCCTAAACCACGCATCATAGGTTTAGCTGTTTGTGCACCCACCGTTACAGCGTCTAAACCTACAACATTGGATAAGGTTTTTGCTAAACTGCTGCTGTAATGATCGTGCAGATATTTTTGCGTTACCCGTTGTTGGTTGTACGCTTTTTGTTGAGCAGTATGGATGACAATGGTTTCTAAAGTTTCTTCTTCTTGCAAAATAATTGACAGATCTTTAGAACTTGATATTTCAATTCGTTCTTGATACACACCGTATCCTTCTGCTGAAACTTTAAGAAGGTAAATGCCACTGGGTAGATTGTTAAAAACAAAGGTGCCCAACGCGTTGGTATCAACACATTTACTGCTTAAATCTATATGACTGTTGTTAATGGGGTCGCCCCAAGCATTCGTTACCAACCCTTTAAGTTGATGTTGTGCAAATACATTGCAAGCGAACCCACACAAAATCACCGTTATTAAAAAACGCATTTTGTGAATTTTTAATTTTTGTTAATGATTGAAAGGTTATTCATCAATTCGAACGAAGTCGAGAACTTTGTCTAAAAAAACTTCTCGATACACTCCATTCCATTGCGTTACTCAAAGTTACGTATGAAAATAGATACTAATAAATAACCAAAATTGTTAATTAAACAAAAACAGGCGGACCGCGAAGCGAGATAAAATCAAACGAAGCAGCAATATAATTTATTTGGTGCGTTGCGTTTAATTTGGGATAGGTTATGGAAGAATAAAATACGATTACATCTGGTGCAACAGTTGTAAACGGACTTAAAGTAAAATGACATATCTGACAATTATCAGAATGATGATTAACTATTTTATCTTTCTGATGATGAGTTAGTTCTGTTTGAAAAAAATCGGTAATCAAATGTGAGTACATATGTGCCGATTGGAACATTAAAGTAACCAAAACGCACATACTAAAAAACATTGATATGATTTGTTTTCTGATGCTCATCCTACAAAACTACAAAAATAATCCCACAAAAAAGTCAATGGTTTGTTAATGCATTAATTGATCAACTTTTTGCGATGGTACACTTGTTTTGAAATAAAATAAAAATACACTAACGCAAGGAAAGCTAAAAGACCACAGATTACAAAAAGATGTCCGAAACTTGGTAGGATAGTTGCTAAAAATCCACTTGAAACCATACCAATACCGATACCTAAATCATAAAACGAGAAAAAGGTAGAATTTGCGGTTCCCCGTTGATCGTTTGATCCCATATTGATAATCATCGTTTGAAACGATGGCGATGCCATACCATATCCTAAACCAATAAACAGCGCCGAACCAAAATACAACAGTTCTGAGGTAGCCAATCCAAAAGCGGTGTAGCCCAAACCAATAACAAACAAAGCGGTTAACATTAATTGGTTTACATAACCTTTATCTAACAATCTGCCGGCAAAAAAGCGAGAAACTGCCATGCCAACAGCCATGAATAAAAAGAAAAAACCCGTACTGCTTATTTTTAATTCGTTTAATCCAAATTTTGCGGCATACGTAAACAGCATACCAAAACTTATGGCAATGAACAACACGTTTATACCAATGGGAATAGCAGGTTTTAAAATAAATCGATCCAACGAAAGTATTTGTTTCTCTTTGGGTTCTCTTTTAGGAACTTGAATGGTTAGAGCGGTAAGCAATCCTAAAATTCCGACGACAATGGTACTGTAAAAATTGTATTTAAAAGGAAAGTTTTCGTAAAGATACAATCCAATAAATGGTCCAATAGACATGGCAATGGTGGTAGTTAATCCAAAAAAACCTAATCCTTCACCTCTTCGTTCAGACGGGATAATATCAATAGCCACCGTACTACTACTGGTGGTAATTACACTCCAAGTAATACCGTGCATCATGCGTGCCAGTACAAAAAGCATCATAGTAGATGCCCACATGTATCCAAAGTAAACAAATACGAAAAAGAAATACGCTATAATGTACACTTTTTTTCGGTCGTACGCATCAACAATATAGCCAGAAAACGGTCGAACCAACAAGGTGGCTATAATATAGCTTGCCAGCACCAAACCGGTTTCGGCTTCGGTAGCGCCGTATTTCTCTCCGATGTAAAACGGCATGGTGGTACCGATTAAATAAAAAGCAAAACCCATTAAAAAGTTTGCCAAACAGGCTTTTAAAAAATTAGCCGTCCAAAGTTTCTGTATCATATCAAAAAAAGAGAAAGTTTCCATAGTGAGAAACTTTCTTATGTATTATTTTTTAATCAAACTCTTTTAATTGTTTTTAAACCACAATAGAAAACATACTTGTTTATGATTTATCAGCACGTTTATAGACAACAAAAGGTATCATAGCTTTATCATTGATAAAACACATAGTTAAGCTCTGTGTATTTTGTAAGGACAAAACTATGTAACCTAAAATTTGTTCAACAGTACTAACAGAATCTATGTGGCAAAAAATAACTATCTGTTTTTTAACCTATTAAATTGTTTTGTAACAAATATTCTGCAATTTGAATGGTGTTTGTAGCAGCGCCTTTTCGTAAATTATCGGCAACAATCCACATATTCAACGTGTTGTCTTGGCTTTCATCTCTACGGATTCTTCCAACAAAAACCTCGTTTCTATTTTGCGCATACAACGGCATTGGGTAGGTAAAAGTGTCTAAATTATCTTGTACCATGATGCCTGGCGTTTCTTGTAGCAAAGCACGTACTTTATTTATATCGAAATCGTTTTCAAATTCAATATTCACTGCTTCACTATGTCCACCAACAACCGGAATACGCACTGCTGTTGCTGTAACCTTAATGGTATCATCGCCCAAAATTTTCATGGTTTCGTTGGTCAGCTTCATTTCTTCTTTGGTATAACCGTTGTCTAAAAACGAATCGCAATGAGGAATGGCGTTTCTGTGGATTTGATATTTATAAGCCATTTCGCCTTTTTCGCCTTTGTACTCGTTTTCTAATTGTTGAACCGCTTTTACGCCTGTACCCGT
>JAHAYQ010000135.1 GCA_018384465.1 Myroides sp.
GCGGGTACAATAACATCGGCTCGGTCGGTATTTAAGGCTAAGGCATAAATGCGTTCTTCGTACGATAAACCACTTAAAAATTTCAAACGTTGCATTAAATAGGATTGCGTTAAAGGTTTGTCGTTGGTTTTACCCGACATTTTGAAGATCTTATTGATGTTCCCTCCAGAACCTATGATTTCTATTTGGGGTAAGTTTTCTGTGTGTTTTTTAATCCATTTCTCAATTTCCAACCACACACTTTCGGTTACCATATTATTTAATAAACGTACGGTTCCGTTCTTAAACGATTTAGATACCACTTGCTGTCCGTTAGAAAACACAGTAAACTCTGTACTTCCACCACCTACATCAACGTACAGGTAATGACCGTCTTTTTTTATGTACGATTCTAAATCGGAATTAGCAATAATGGCAGCTTCGGTTTTTCCTTCAATAATATCAATAGGAATACCGGTTGCTGTAAATATATCATCAACTAATTCTTTGCCGTTATAGGCTTCGCGCATGGCAGAAGTAGCACAGGCTGCAAACTTTTCTACCTTATAAACTTCCATTAACAATTTAAATGCTTGTATAGCTTTAATCATGCGTTCGGCATTTTCTTCGGATATTTCACCCACTGTAAAGGCATCTTGACCTAAACGAATGGGCACACGCACCAAATGACTTTTGTTGAATTGTGTGGGTTTATTTTCTTCTTCTACAACATTTGCAATAAGCAACCGCATGGCATTAGATCCTATATCGATTGCAGCATATTTTTTAATTTTAATCATTAATCTAAAACAACTTCAATTTTATTTCTAAAGTAATTATACAACTCGTCTTGAGCTTTAAATCGATCTTCACCAGTTCTTCGATATCTGTTTTCTAATCGTTCGGAATGTAAGCGCACTTTTACATTGCCCTGCCAATAAATAGCAAAGGTATCAATAAGTTCTTGTTTAAGATCTTCATCAAAAATAGGACAAGATACTTCGACCCTTTCTTCTATATTTCGGGTCATAAAATCGGCAGATGATATGTAAATTTCAGCATCTTCATCTGTTCCAAAGATATAAATTCGCGAGTGTTCTAACAAATTATCTACAATACTAATGGCCTCGATATTGTCGCTTAAACCTGGAACACCAGGAATTAAACAACAAATGCCACGTACAATTAAATGTACCTTTACCCCTGCTCTACTGGCATCGTACAGTTTATCGATCATTTTGATATCCGACAAACTATTCATTTTTAAACGTATCATAGCAGGCTGATCGTTTAAAGCTTTTTCTATTTGTTTATCGATTAACTTATTAAATTTTGAACGCGTGTAATGGGGTGATACAATGAGGTTTTTATACCTAAATATTTTATAATTTACATCAAAAAACTCAAACACCTTACTTACTTCTTTCATGATTTGATTATTTGACGTTAACAAGGTAACATCTGTATAAACAGTCGCGGTGCTTTCGTTAAAATTTCCGGTTGATATAAAACCGTAACGTTTTATTTTTTTGGATTCAATGCGTTCAATAACACAAATTTTACTGTGAACTTTTAAGCCTTTTACTCCAAAAATAAGTTTGATGCCTTCAGCCTGCATTATTTCAGCATAATTGATGTTACTGGTTTCATCAAATCGAGCTTGAAGCTCAATTTGCACCGTAACTTTTTTGCCGTTTTTAGCTGCATTGATTAATGAGGAGATGATTTGCGAATGTGTTGCCAAACGATACAGTGTAATTTTTATACTGGTTACCTTAGGATCTAAGGCTGCTTCGCGTAAAAATCTTACCACATAATTAAATGACTGAAAAGGTGTGTGTAGTAAATAATCTTTGCTTTTAATTTGTTGTATTAAACTGCCTTGAAAACTAAGACCACTTACGGGCAATGGTTGTAATTTACCGGTTACAAGATCTTTTCTTCCCAAATTTGGAAAATTCATATAATCTCTACGATTGTGATATCTACCACCAGGAATGATGCTATCTACCGCTTCAATATCCATTTTATCTAAAAAGAAATTTAAAGTATCTTGTTCAATTTCACTGTCGTACACAAATCGAACTACTTCACCTACCCGACGATCTCGGACAGAATTTGAAATTTTTTCTAAGAATGATTTATGAAGATCCGAATCAAAATCTAATTCTGCATCACGTGTTATTTTAATCATGTGTGCAGTAATGCTCTCATAATCAAAAATTGAAAAGATATAATCAAGATTAATCCTAATCACATCGTCTAACATCATAATGTATTGTTTACCGTCTTGTGAAGGCAACTCTACAAAGCGGTTTATTTGTGCCGGAATTTCAATTAATGCGTAACGCGTTCGTTTCTTAACCGATTTAGGTGAGGTTTCGGCAAGGCTTTTTATTAATTTTACAGCTAAATATCCATAAGAATCACGGATTAAAGGAAATTCATCTAAATCATTTAAAATAATAGTTACCAAAACCGGGCTTACTTTGTGAATAAAGAACTCACGAATAAAAGTTATTTGTTGCGAAGTAGCCTCGCTTTCATTGATAATAAATATACCTTCGTTTTCTAATTCAACTTCTATTTCGGCAAGTATCTCCAAGCTTTTTTCTTGAAGTTTAATCACGATATCGGTAATGTCTTGTAAAAGGGTCTTGGCGTCAAGTCCGTTAATTAGTTTTTTATTGTTGTCTTTAGAAAGTGAAATACGACGTACGGTAGCGTATCTTACCCTAAAGAATTCGTCTAAGTTATTTGAAAATATTCCTAAAAAGCGCAAACGATCTAATAAGGGTACCGTGTGATCTGCAGCTTCTTGTAAAACGCGTTCGTTAAAAGCCAACCAGCTTTTTTCGCGATCTATATATTTAGGTTGGTTAATGTGCATTAGCTAAATCTTTTGGAAACATGGTTTGTGTTATTTTACCATTTTTAATGTTGTTCCAATTTTCTTCTTCAAATTCTAAAATTACTACTCCAGAAGTTGGAACATTTTCAATGTATTTGTTTCCAAATTTATTAACAAAATCTGTAATGGCATTGTTATGACCAAAAATTATTAAGCTGGGTACCGAATCTTCGCAATTTTTTATCACTTTGCTTAAATGTAGCGAGTCAAACGTATAAAGTTCCGGTTTTAAAACGGTTAATTCTTGTGGTATATTAAGTGTTTCGTTAAATATTTTAGCGGTATCGTGTGCCCTTTTTGCGGTACTACTCCAAATAAGGAAACGCTCTGGAAGATGTGGCTGAAGTTTTTCAAACAGCACGTTTGAGTTTTTGATACCTCTATTGTTCAGCGGACGCTCGTGATCTTCTATCGGCATGTCCCAAGAGGATTTTCCATGCCTAATTAATACTAACTTTTTCATATTACTCTAATTTTTTGTTGGGCTAATTAAATTTTATCTATTTTTTTACTAAATATAAAAAAAATCATTAAGTAAATTTTAAGGAATAGCATTTTTTTTGTACTAAATGTTTGATTATTTTTGTTAAAACTTTTAAAGGCTAATGAACAATATAGGTATACAGCTTAAATGGGCTGCAATAATTACTGCTTTTGCGTGTCTTTGGGCAGCTATGGAAAAGGCGTTAGGATATCACGATGATTTTAGCAATATTATAGTAACTGCTTTTTTTTATTACATTATTCTCACCTTTTTATGGGCGTTTGCTTTTATCGATAAAAAGAAATCATTGGGTAAAGATGCCGTTTGGGAATTTAAAAACGCATTGAAATATGGTTTGTTGCTTACTGCTTTACTTACCATTTTAAGTCCGATTTCGCAATACATTATTTATGAAAGTATTTCACCAGATTATTTTAATAACGTTATTAAACATCAATTAGAAAGCGGAAATCACACAAAAGAAGATTTAGAGCTTATTCATAACATTAACTTTTCTATACGTCAAGGCGTTATGAATTCGTTATCGTTAGGTGTAATCTATTCGGCTTTGTACGCTTGGGTATTTAAAACAAAAAAATCACAAATAAACAAGCCCGTTGCAGCGCCTGTTTCTAAAACAAACAAAAAGAAAAAATAAACATGAATTTACAGAACATTCCACATATTAAACATTTAGACAGCAACAATTTTTTTATATTGGCTGGTCCGTGTGCTATTGAAGGCGAGGATATGGCATTTAAAATTGCCGAACGATTAGTGAAAATTTCAGATGATTTACAGATTCCGTTAGTTTTCAAAGGATCTTTTAAAAAAGCAAACCGTTCTAGAATTGATTCTTTTACAGGAATTGGTGACGAAAAGGCGTTACAAATTCTTCAAAAAGTTTCAAAAGAATTTAACGTACCTACCGTAACGGATATTCACGAAAGTAGTGATGCCGAACTGGCTGCAGCTTATGTAGATGTATTACAAATTCCTGCTTTTTTGGTAAGACAAACCGATTTGGTAGTTGCCGCTGCTAAAACGGGTAAAACTGTAAACCTTAAAAAAGGACAATTTATGAGTCCGGAAAGTATGAAACATGCCGTGCAAAAAGTACTTGATAGCAACAACGAAAACGTAATGGTGACCGATCGTGGAACCATGTTTGGATATCAAGATATGATTGTTGATTTTAGAGGTATTCCTACTATGAAACAATATGCTTCTACGGTGTTAGATATTACGCATTCATTACAACAACCCAACCAAGCAAGTGGAGTTACAGGTGGTAGGCCCGATTTAATTGAAACGGTTGCAAAAGCAGGTATTGCTGTGGGGGTAGATGGTATTTTTATTGAAACGCATTTTGATCCTAAAAATGCTAAAAGTGATGGTGCCAATATGCTACACTTAGATTATTTTGAACCTTTAATGAAAAAGTTAGTAGCTATTAGGCAAACAGTTATTAACTTTTAAAGCATAAAAAAATCTAACTTTTTCAAGTTAGATTTTTTTATTATTATTTATCGTCTTCGTCGAAATCATCTTCGTCATCGTCGTAGTCATCATCATCGAAATCGTCATCTTCATCATCGTCCTCATCAAAATCGTCATCTTCTTCTTCACTTTTATTTTTAGATGCTTTTTTCTTGGAAGTCTTTTTTGATTTTGGTTCCTCATCCTCTTCATCGTCTAAATCCAAATCTTTTACATTGATTGAATCGACTTCGGTGATGTCTTC
Organism: Myroides sp.; assembly: GCA_018384465.1. GTDB lineage: Bacteria > Bacteroidota > Bacteroidia > Flavobacteriales > Flavobacteriaceae > Flavobacterium. The sequence continues at coordinate 5,119 of JAHAYQ010000135.1, forward strand.
ATCTTCAAAACTTTCAATTCTATCTTGTAATTTAGTGCTTACTTTCACCAAGTAAATAGTATCATCAGTTCTTACTTCAACGGCTTCAATTAATTCGCCTTTTGCGTTTGTAAATTGGATGACATCTGTATCATCGTATCCGTCGGGAAATTTTTCAACTAATAAAGTCAAAATTTCGTTTGTTAATTTTGCGTAATCAACAATTATTCTCTTCATTATTGTACCAGTTATTATGGTTTCAAAATTACGTTAGCCTTTGGATATAATGCAAATAATTTTGAAACTTTTTTTGTTTATTTTACTGTCCTAAAATATATGCAAAAACTAATGGTGCAACAATGGTAGCATCCGATTCAATCATGAACTTTGGCGTATCAACATCTAATTTACCCCAAGTGATTTTTTCGTTTGGAACTGCTCCTGAATATGATCCGTACGATGTAGTTGAATCAGAAATTTGACAGAAATAAGACCAGAAAGGTACATCTGTCCACTCTAAATCTTGATACATCATTGGCACTACACAAATAGGGAAATCACCCGAAATACCACCTGCAATTTGGAAGAACCCTACGCCTTTTCCGTCTGAATTAGCTCGGTACCATTCGGTTAAATAAATCATATATTCAATACCCGATTTTACTGTAGAAGCTTTTAAATTTCCTTTAATAACGTTTGATGCGAAAATATTACCTGTGGTTGAATCTTCCCATCCTGGGCAAATAATTGGTAAATTCTTCTCTGCTGCGGCAACAATCCATGAGTTTTTTGGATCAATTTCATAGTATTGCTCTAATACTCCTGAATTCACTACTTGGTATAAAAATTCATGTGGTAAATAACGTTCACCTTTCGCTTCGGCTGCATGCCACACATCTTCTAAATGTTTTTGTAATCTGCGGAAAGCTTCTTCTTCTGGAATACACGTATCAGTTACACGGTTAAAATGCGTATCTAACAATTCACGTTCTTGTTCTGGGGTTAAATCTCTCCAGTTCGGTATTCTTTTATAGTGAGAATGTGCTACTAAATTCATTACGTCTTCTTCTAAGTTGGCACCCGTACAAGAAATAATATGCACTTTATCTTGACGGATCATTTCTGCTAACGACACACCTAATTCGGCTGTAGACATGGCACCACCTAAAGAAATTAACATTTTTCCACCTTCTAACAAGTGTTGTTCGTATCCTTTTGCTGCATCAACTAATGCTGCTGCGTTAAAATGGCGGTAATTATGCTCGATAAATTGAGAGATTGGACCTTTCATAATTAAAAAATTGTTTATTGTTATTTTATTTGTTTGTTTCTTTTTTGTTGTATCCTAATATTTTTAAGACGTCGTCTGCTGTTTGTTGTTCTGAAAACACTTCGGTTGCTAAAATACCGTTTTCATCGCGGTCTATCAATATGTGTTTTGGTTGCGGTATTAAACAATGGTGAATACCACCTTGCCCGCCAATAGTTTCTTGATAAGCACCTGTATTAAAAAAGCCAATATACAATGGTTTTTCTTTACTAAATTTTGGAAGATAAATGGCGTTCCAGTTTTGTTCAGAGTTGTAATAATCATCAGAATCGCACGTTAAACCACCCAATAGCACTCGTTCGTAGGTATCGTTCCAACGGTTTACAGCCAACATGATAAAACGCTTGTTAATAGCCCATGTATCTGGTAAAGTAGTAATGAAAGACGAATCGATCATGTTCCACTTTTCACGGTCGTTTTGTTGTTTTTGATACAACACTTTATAAATAGCTCCGCCTGATTCTCCTACGGTGAACGAACCAAATTCTGTGAAAATATGTGGTACATCAACCTCTGCTTCTTCACATGCCATTTTTATTTGATTGATGATTTCATCTATCATATAGGCGTAATCGTAATCAAAGGTTAACGAGTTTTTAATAGGAAACCCACCACCAATATTTAAGCTGTTTAAAGTTGGGCACTCTTTTTTCAAATTAGTATACACTTTTAAACATTTACTTAACTCGTTCCAATAATATGCCGTATCGCGAATACCGGTATTGATAAAGAAATGCAACATCTTAAGTTCTACCTGCGGATTTTCAGCAATTGTTTTTCTATAAAAAGGGACAATGTTTTTATAACCAATACCTAAACGAGAAGTGTAAAATTCGAATTTTGGTTCTTCTTCCGACGCAATGCGGATTCCGATTTGAAATTTTCCTTTAATTTGTTCTTGTAACAAATCTAACTCTTCGTAATTATCAATAATAGGTACGGTATTTTTATGACCATTATTTAAAATTCGAGCGATATTTTCTATGTATTGGTCTCTTTTAAAACCATTACAAATGATATTCGTTTTTTTAGTAATTTTTCCGTTTGCCAATAAATTTTCTACAATATTAATATCAAAAGCAGATGATGTTTCGATATGTATATCGTTTTTAAAGGCTTCGTTCATCACATACTCAAAATGTGAACTTTTAGTACAATAGCAATAATAGTAGTTGCCTTCGTACTTGTGTTTTTCCATTGCCTGTCTAAACCAACCTTTAGCTTTGTTGATGTTGTTTGATATCTGTGGCAAATAAGTAAACTTTAAAGGGGTACCATATTGTTCTACCAACTTCATTAAATCGATGTTGTGAAACATTAGGTTGTCTTTCTTTAAGGTAAACTCTTCTTGAGGAAAATAAAATGATTGATTGATTAAGTCGATATATTTAGTATTCATATTAAATCTTTTTAAATGGTTTATAAATTAAAGGATCTGTGTATGAATACGTTTCAAACTCTGATATTAGCAAAAGCAATCGAAAGTTTTTCGCTATATACATTCGTAAAGCGTACTAAGCGATAAAGCTGTTTTAAATACAAAGGAAGTTGCCACCGAAGCTTAGACAATTTTGTCTTAACCGATGTATTAAAATACTCCTTTTTAAATTGAATTTTAAAAAATTTAATCACTTAAAAATAATAATTGTTAATGGTAAAATTAACTACTCATATAACCGTTAAAAGCTTGAATAACCAACTCACTTTCAACCGATTGATTAACAACACCTTTACCAATATCCGCCAATAAAGTAAAACAGATGTTACCGTTTTCATTCTTCTTGTCGTGTATCAATAAATGGGTACAAATTTCAATATCATTTTTGGTAAAAACAACACTTTCAAAAATTAAATTTAAAGTTTGTTTTATTTCATTGTATGCCGATTGATTTAAGATCCCTTTTTGATACGAAATATAAGCCTCTAAAACCATACCAATTGCAATTGCTTCACCGTGAAGTAAAGGCTTTATTCCTTTACCCGAATGACTATACGTTTCGATGACATGCCCTAAAGTATGACCAAAATTAAGCAGTTTCCGCAGATTTTTTTCTAAAGGATCTTGCTGTACAATTTCGTTTTTAATGGATACCGAATGATATATTAGTAACAGTAAATCATCTGTGGAAAGTTCTTCTAAATGCTGCAATTGCTTCCAATACGAAGCATCGGCAATTAAACCATGTTTGTACATTTCTGCTAAGCCCGAGCGCATTTCATTTCCCGGTAATGTATCTAAAAAAGCAGTATCAATTAGTACCATTTGGGGCGCAGCAAAACTTCCAACCATATTTTTCAATCCACCTAAGTTCACTCCAGTTTTTGTACCTACCGAGGCGTCTACCATTGACAACAAAGTGGTAGGAATGTTTACAAAATCAATCCCTCTTTTATACGTTGCGGCTACAAATCCACCTAAATCGCACACCATACCACCGCCTATATTCATAAGCAATGCTTTGCGATCTATCTGTAACTCAATCAAACTTTCCCAAACTGCTGTACAAGTTTCTATTGTTTTGTTTTCTTCGCCTGCTTCAATTTCAATAATTTCAAAAGAAACATCTACAGCTAACCATTGCAATACATAGTTTAAACAATGTTGTGCTGTATTTTCATCAACCAAAAGTACAATTTTGCTATACCCCTGTTTACTTATATGTTGCGAAAGTGCTGAAAACGAATCTGAACCGAATAAAACCTGGTAATTTGTTGCCTGAATTTGCATGCTTAAAAATTTTGAGGTAAAAATAAAGCAAATTTTAGAACTATTGTATCTTTGCAAGCACAACATAATTTCAAATGGAAAAGATATTTGACAATACAGAGGTTGCTTTTGCGTTAAAAAACAACACCGAACTTAATAAAGCGTACTACTTATTTAAATTAATAAGCAGCAATACAATGGTAAAATTGGGCACTTCGTTGACTACTTTTGCCATTTCTACCAACCTTCCTGTAAAAGGTTTGATTAAATCTACTGTGTTTGATCATTTTTGTGGCGGCGTTAATGAACAAGATTGTTTAAGCGTGGTTGATAAAATGTACACCAAAGGCGTGTCTTCTGTATTGGACTATTCAGTTGAAGGCAAAGAAAATGAAGAACAGTTTGATCATACCTTGCAAATGACACTGAAAACCATTGAGTTTGCCAAAGAAAAAGAGGCTATTCCCTTTGCAGTGTTTAAACCCACAGGTGTAGGTAGGTTTTATTTGTTTGAAAAGAAGGGAGAAAACCTTCCTTTTACTGATGCCGAACAACAAGAATGGAAACGTGTAGTAGATCGATTTGATACCATTTGTAGAACGGCTTATGAAAAAGATGTGATGTTGCTGATTGATGCTGAACACAGTTGGATGCAGGATGCGGCAGATGAACTGATTTTAGAAATGATGCGAAAATACAATAAAGAAAAGTGTATCATTTTTAACACAGCTCAAACTTACCGTTGGGATCGTTTTGATTTTGTTAAAAATGTGCATGCCATAGGTCTGCGCGAAGGGTTTCACGCAGGTTTTAAAGTGGTTCGTGGTGCTTATATGGAAATTGAACGTGAACGTGCCACAGAAAAAGGCTATCCTTCACCTATATGTGCTACCAAAGCGCAAACAGATGCTACTTTTAATAAAACGGTGATGTACATGATAGAAAACATCAACAATAAAATGGCTCTTTATGCAGGTACACATAATGAAGAAAGTAGTTATTTGATAATGGATTTAATGCGCAAAAATCAATTGGCAAACAACGATAAACGTATTTGGTTTGGACAATTATACGGCATGAGTGACAACATTAGTTATAATTTAGCAAATCATAACTACAATGTATCTAAATACTTGCCTTTTGGTCCGGTGTACGATGTAGTTCCTTATTTGATTAGACGTGCTAATGAGAATACTTCGGTAGCCGGACAAACCAATAGAGAGTTAGATTTATTAGAAAGAGAATTGAAACGCCGTAGAGCAAAATAAGGATAGATGATACTGCCTAACTAAAAGGTAAAATAATCTTCTTTGTTTATTATATTGATAAAGTGGATTGTTAAATGTTGAATTTCAAACTATTCATTCTTTTTAGGCAGTATCAATTTTTTATGCGTATTTGTGGCAAAGACCAATGGTATCGTACAGCTAATAATCGAGTTAAAATAATGGTACTGGCTGTTGCAATCGATATTATATCATCTGGCAGATGCAACATTTTTAAAACAAAAAACATGATACCACCCGAAAGGCAAGCTGTAGCATAAATTTCTTTTCTTAAAATAACCGGAATTTCATTGCATAA
>JAHAYQ010000192.1 GCA_018384465.1 Myroides sp.
TTAGAAATTCTTTTTAGAAAAAACACTGGAAAACTAAACGGGTGGATTGCTTATACCATTTCTAAATCGATGCAACAAACTGTAGGTAGAACTAATGAAGAAAAAGGTATTAACAATGGCGAATGGTACAGAACACCTTACGATCGTTTACACGATTTAACGATAGTTGCCAATTACGAACTAAATAATAAATGGAGTATCAGCGGTAACTTTACGTTGCAATCTGGCCGACCGGTAACTTATCCAGTGGGTAAATATGAATTTTTAGATCAAACCATTAACGATTTTAACTACCGAAACAATTACAGTTTACCTGCCTTTCATCATTTAGATCTATCGGCAACCTACATTCCAAAACCCGACAAGAATAAAGGGGGGCAAAGCGAATGGGTTTTTAGTATATATAATGTATACAATCGAAAAAATGCAGCATCTATAAGCTTTAGAGAAAGTGAAGATTATATCGGAAAAACGGAAGCTGTTAAATTATCAATTTTCGGTATTGTACCAAGTGTAACCTACAACTTTAAATTTTAATGTGATGAAAAAATCTATATATCTTGTTTTAAGTTCGTTTTTGTTGCTAGTAAGTTGCGAAGAGGTAGTTGAATTAGATTTAAATCAACATGAAAAAAAATTGGTTATTGATGCTAACTTATTTGTTGATGAAATGCAATATAGCAAAATTAGAGTATTTTATTCAGCTCCTTTTTATGTCGATACTTATCAATATGTTAGCACCGCCACAGTAACAATTACCGATTTGGCATCTAATGAAACCTACCCTTTTGTATATTCAGATAATGGGTTTTACGAAAACACAAATTTTACTGCACAGCTTTCGCATGAGTACGAATTAAATATAAGTTATGACGGTGCAGTATACAAAGCTTATTCACAAGTTTGGGAAGCTCCTGAAATTTTGAACGTAGAACAAATAGATGATGCAGGTTTTTCCGGTGACAGCTATGAAATTAGATTTTATTATCAAGATCCTGCAGATACAGATGATTATTATTTAATGCAAACAACCGATAGTGAAGAAAATGAATTCTCAATTACTAATGATCAGTTTACCAACGGAAATTTAGTCAATGACATTTATTTTGCAGACAAAGAACAAGTAGGTGAAACCATTTTTTATGCTTTGGCCAAGATTGACAAAAACTATTACAATTACCTAAATAAAATGTTTAGCAATGCTGCCGAGGCAGGCAATCCCTTTGCTACACCTACTGGTACAGTGAAAGGAAACATTGAAAACAGTACCATGCCCAATAACTTTCCTTTAGGGTATTTTCATATATCAAAACGGAGTCAAACAACTTATACCATTCAATAAACAACTCAGCGCCTTTACTACAAAGGCGTTTTTTAATTTATAAGAATATTTACCGCAGCACATAAAAACATTTTATTCATATTTTTTAAGACAAAATAATATACTTTATAATTTTTTGCTTAATTTGTGTGAAACTATTTTTTTTATGCAAATTTCTGTAAAAGATACCCATTCAGCAACACTATATAAATTACTCACAGGCTTAGTCATTCCTCGTCCAATCGGTTGGATTTCTACTGTTGATGAAAACGGAGTAAACAATCTGGCTCCTTTTTCTTTTTTTAATGTGGTGGGTGAAGATCCACCACACGTAATGTTTTCTACCGTTCGCACCGGAAACAAAAATAAAGACACGTTGAATAACGTTTTAAACAACAAGCAATTTGTTGTGAATTTAGTTACCGAAGATTTAGTAGAACAAGTCAATAAAACTTCTGAAATGGTTGATAGCCAAATTGATGAATTTCAATTAGCACACCTCACTCCTATTTCTTCTGAAATGATTAAACCAATGCGAGTTCAAGAAGCCAAAGCTCATTTTGAATGTGAAATGGTGCATCATTATTTTTTAGAAGATCATACAAACGGAGGTGCCTGCATAGTAATCGGAAAAGTGTTAATGATGCACGTTGCTGATGAAATCCTTATGGAAAATTACCGAATCAATTTAGATACATACAAACCTGTTGCTCGTTTAGCAGGATCTAATTACAGTAAAATGGGAGAAATATTCTCTATTAAACGCAAAGTATAACTAATGAAAATAACTGTTATTGGTGGCGGTCCGGGCGGACTCTACTTTTCGATATTAACAAAAAAAGCCAGACCCGATTGGGAAATTAACGTTTACGAACGAAACAAACCAAATGACAGCTTTGGTTTTGGAGTGGTTTTTTCGGATGAAACCCTGGGCGAGTTTTTAAAACGAGATATGCAATCGTATGAACTTATTCGGAGCAAATTTGCCTATTGGGACGATATTATTGTGGCTCGTGACGGTGAACAAGTGAGTATTGCGGGAAACGGATTTTGTGGTTGCTCTCGAAAAACGTTGTTACAATTGCTTCACCAACGTTGCCAAGAAGAAGGTGTCAATTTACATTTTGAACAAAATATTGATGATCTTTCTAAGTTCAAAGATTCAGACATTATTGTAGCTGCAGATGGAATTGGAAGTACAATTAGGACACAATATCAAAACGAATTTGGAACAAATATCCAATTAAAATCCAATCGATTTGTATGGATGGGATCTACCAAACCGTTAGATGCTTTTACCTATTTTTTTAGAACCACCCCTTATGGATTGATAGTTGCACATACTTATCAGTACGAAGAAGGAATGAGCACTTGGATTTTTGAATGTACCGATGAAACTTGGAAAAACAGTGGTTTTGAAGTCAAAAACGAAGCCGATACCGTAGCCAAATTAGCTGAAATTTTTAAAGGCGAATTAGACGGTCATTCGCTCATTACCAATAAATCTCATTGGCGACAATTTCCGCACGTTACCAACAAAAATTGGTACCACAACAATATTGTTTTATTGGGCGATGCCAAAGCAACAGCTCATTTTTCAATTGGTTCAGGAACAAAATTAGCAATGGATTGCGCTATCGGTTTGTTTGATGCTTTGATGGCAAATCCGGATAATGTACAGAATGCTTTTGCTGAATATGAAAAAAAACGAAGAAATCCGGTAGAAATGATTCAGTACGCTGCATCGGTTTCATTGGAATGGTTTGAAAATATGAATCGATATAAAAAATATCCGTTCTATCAATTTTCATTCGGCTGTATGACGCGATCTAAAAAAGTGACCTATGAAAACCTACGCTTAAGAGATCAATCGTACACCGATAAAGTTCTTCAGGAGTTTAATCAAAAACATAATAACAACACAAACGCTGCGGCTTTTTCTACCTATAAATTGCGTGAATTAGAACTTCCTAACAGAATTGTTATGAGCTCTATGGGGCAATACTCTGCTGAAAATGGTTTGATTAACGATTGGCATTTACAACATTACACCTCAAGAGCAATTGGTGGTGTTGGATTGATTATAACTGAAATGACGGCTGTTTCCGAAAAAGGAAGAATTACTTTAGGTTGTAGCGGTATTTATACTGAAAATCAAGTAAACGGATGGAAAAAAATCACTGATTTTGTTCACAAAAACACTTCATCAAAAATCGGAATTCAATTAGGACATTC
>JAHAYQ010000199.1 GCA_018384465.1 Myroides sp.
AAGAAAATGCGGTTAACAGTTGCTGATTTCAATATAGTAACCGAAGGTTTTTTAACCGATACAGACCCACAAGTATATCACCAAGTTAAGGTAGCATATCATTTTTACGGATCAAAACTTGACAAAGAAAAATTAAAAAAAGCAGTTGATTTATCTGTCGATAAATATTGCGGTGTACTACAAATGTTTCGCAGTTTTGCCACAGTAGATATTGAAATTGTTTACCATGAAGATGAAACAACTAGCACTAAGTAAATTTATTTATGAAAAATACTGTATAGAAAAACCGTGAGCAATGCTCACGGTTTTTCTATACAGTACCTTAGGTAAAGATTTTTAGGTTTCTATTTTATCATTTTTGAGAGAACTCAGATCTACATTATAAAAGTAATTTTTAGTTAAATTTTTTGTTTTTATTTAAAATATTGATTATGCTTGGGGACATTTATGATTTAAAATGAAAAAAACACATCTTTTAATAGCTTTGTTTATTTGTTTATGTACACAAGCACAAATAGCAAATTTTCCGTATCAGTTAGATTATTGGAAACCTGTGGGCATAACAATTAAAAATGCTTTTGCTGTTAATACTAATGAATATATGCTTATTGGAAGTGTAGAAAACTATAGCCCGGAAACATACCCGGGCTTGTTTACTAATAACAACACCCAACAACAATGGCAAGGCAGCTATGGTTATGTAAGAATACAAACCGATGCCAATTTTAATGTGCTTAATGTAAGCCCTATATTACAAACTCATGTTAACCTTATATTTTTTAAAAATACTTTAAACGAGGTGTATTTTTATTACCATAATATATTTGGTAAACTAAACAGTAATGGCAGCGTTGCATATACGCAACAACTAAACAATATTAATATAGAAACTATGGCTTACCACAATGGTTTGTTATATGGTTTAAGAGCACAAGCACAGAATGTTCTAACAAATGTTGAAATACCTGGTACTTTATTTGTTTTTAATGCTAGCAATGGTACATTGCTAAACGAGTACCTTATTGCAGACCCCGCAGCAGCTGAGGTTGATTATTTAGGCATTGCTGTAGATGATTCGGGCATATATGTAATGGGTACAGCTACTTACATGGAAGTGATTTCTGGACAACCTTTAAATACTACTTTTTATTATACCAAAGGTGCTTTTCAGCCATTTCAACAAATTTCAACAAATTTCAACAAATTTCAACAAACGCACCCGATCATGCGTATGTAGGTTTTTTAACTAAATACCAGCTAAACAACCCAAACCAAAGGCATTGGAGTACCTATTTAGGTGGCGAAGGTATGATTTATGCTCAAAGTTATGAAGTGCCAAGAAATACACTTAGTATCATTGCTAACGATTTATATATTTGCTATACTTCTCTACACGGCACTAACATTACAACAAGTGGTAGTTATCTTGAAAACGCACTGTATGGGACAGAAAATTTTTTAATGCGTTTTTCGTCAACGGGCAATCGTTTAATGGGTACTTATTTAAATGAAAATATTAACCCACTGGCAAGTTATTCTGCTTTTACAGAGGGTACGGCGGCATTAAGTAAATTAATTTTAAAAACAACCTACCATACTAATTTTTATAACACTACTGTAGAACTTTCGCCTAATGCACCTTATGAATTGGGTAGTGAAAATACTTTAATTCAAGAATTTAACACCAATGGCGAGCAAGTGTATGCTATGGCATTAAGTAACAATGGCGATATAAACAGTGATGTTTCTGTTATTGCCGAAGATAACGGTTTAAAAGTGTTTGTAAAAGAAACTGCACCAGAAACACTTACTACCTACCTAACCCATACAGAAAGTTTAGTAAACTATATGCCCAATAGTAAATTTAGTATTGCAAATTATGATAAAAGAAGTAGTTAGTATAGGTAGTAATGAAACAACTTTTTTTTCTGTTTATCCAAATCCAACAATAGATAATTTATTTATTGCTACTAACGATCATACTTTATTACCTGCAAAAGTAAATTTATACAATGTTACTGGGCAGTTAATACAAAGTTGGCATGTAGCAGAAAAAAACACATCTATCTCTTTAGAAAATATTTCGGCAGGAGTTTATTTTTTACAGTTAAACACCAACACTCAAAAAGTCACTAAAAAGATTATAAAAAAATAATTCATAAAATATAAAACGGCAATTGTAACATTGCCGTTTTTGTTTTATACTACCAAATTTTTACTCGATCTTCAGGTGCAACATATAATTGATCACCCGGTTGTACATCAAATGCTTTGTACCATGAATCTACGTTTTGTAATGGCACATACGAACGATACATTCCCGGTGCGTGCGGATCTGTTTTTACTTGGTTTTTAATGGCTTCATCGCGCATTTTTGTTCTCCAAATAGTTCCCCACGAAATAAAGAAACGTTGTTCAGGTGTGTAACCATCAATTAATCCCGGTCTACCTTTATCTTTTAAATACAATTGTAGTCCGTCGTAAGCAGCGTTTACACCACCTAAATCGCCAATATTTTCACCTAAAGTAAATTTACCATCTACAAAAGTATCAGGTAATGGTTCTAATTGCGAATATTGATCGGCTAAAGCACCACCTAAACCTGTAAATTGTTTTAAATCGTCTTCTGTCCACCAATTTACTAAGTTTCCATCGGCATTGTAACGAGAACCAGAATCATCGAATCCGTGCGAAATTTCGTGACCAATCACCGCTCCAATTCCACCAAAGTTAATAGCCATATCGGCTTGGTAGTCGTAAAAAGGCGGTTGTAAAATAGCCGCAGGGAAAACAATTTCGTTATTGGTTGGGTTAAAATAAGCATTTACGGTTTGTGGCGACATTCCCCAACGAGCTTTATCAACCGGTTTGCCGTAATCAGCCATGTTTTTTGCAAAACGCCAACGTGCAACATTTTTCATGTTATCGTAATATGTTCCGCCGTTTTCAATTGATTTAATTTCTAATTTAGAGTAATCTTCCCATTTATCAGGATAACCAATTTTAACGGTAGATTTATGTAGTTTTTCAATAGCTCCTTTTCGGGTAGCAGGCGTCATCCAAGGTAAATTGTTGATGCGGTTTTCAAAGGCTTTAAATACATAATCAACCATTTCCTTAGCGATTTCTTTAGCTTCGGCAGGAAATTTTTTCTCAACATATAATTTACCTAATGCTTCACCAACTGTACCGTTTACTACCTGTAAAGCACGCTCTTCAATTGGTCGTTGTGCTACTGCCCCTGTTAAAGTTTTGCTGTAAAAATCAAAGTTAGCGTCGTCAATTTCAGAAGTTAAAACACCAGTACTTTTATTAATCAAAGTCCAACGTAAATAAGCTTTTAATTCGTCTGTAGAAGCTGTTTTAAAAATATTTTCTAATGTTTCCATGTATTTCGGCATAGAAACAACCACTTCTTCTACATTTCTTAATCCGGCTGTAGCAAGATAATTTTCCCAATTTACAGTAGGAGTTAATTTTTGTAAATCGGCAACAGGCATAGGGTTGTATGTGTTTCTACGATCTCTGCGTTGCACGCGATCTAAACGAGCTTCTGCCATTTTTGTTTCTAAAGCAACTACTTGTGCCGCTTGTTTTTTGGCATCGGTAGCGTTAATACCTAAAAACTGTAACATACGTGCTACGTGTACCTCGTATTTTTGTTTTTTGTCTTTAGAGTCGGCATCGTCAGAAACGTAATAATCACGATCGGGTAAACCAATGCTACCAGGCGAAACATATACCGTGTTTTTGTTAGAATCTAAGGCGTCAGAACCCACGTATAAACCAAAGAAACCTAACCCACCTTCGGGCATTTTTTCTTTAAGTAAGGCAATGATATCGTTTGCGTTTTTAACTTGATTGATTTGATCTAAGGTAGATTGAATAGGAGTGATGCCTAATTTGTTGCGCGCATCTAAATCTAAATAGGTTTTAAATACATTTACCGCTTTCATTTGATCTGATTCTGGATCTAATTTAGAGTTGTTGGCGGCTTCTTCTAAGATAGCTAACGCATCGCGATCGGTATTTTGGCGCAATTCGTCAAAACTTCCCCAACGAGTTCTGTCGGCAGGTATTTCGGTTTTATCAAACCATGTTCCGTTTACATATCTAAAAAAATCATCTCCAGGTTTTACCGATTTATCCATATATTCTACCTGTATACCGTGACCGTCCGTTTGGGCTTTATCGGTGTTTTGTGTTTTACAGGCGGTTAAAATCATTAAAACCGTTGCAGGTAAAAACATAAATTTTTTGTTCATTATCTCATTTGTTTTTGTTGAATACTTACAAATGTAAAAAAATGTTAAATGAAAACGACTCTTTTATAACTTATTTAACCCTTTTCGGACAAAGCTTTTGTAGTTTTGTAAGAAATTTTTTTAAGTAATGAAAGAACTCTTCTATCACTATCGTTATTTATTTATTACTCTTGGTGTATTATCTGTTATCATTTTATCGTTGTTCTACAATGCTTTAAAACCTAAAAAGCAATTGCCTATATATACGCCGGCTATGGTAAATCCAGAATTAGTTGACAGTTTGGTACAGCACGAAAACAATAAGCTAAAACACACGATTGCCGATTTTTCTTTCAAAAATCAGAACAACGAAATCATTACACAAAACGATTATGAAGATGTTATTTATGTGGCTGATTTCTTTTTTACAACCTGCCCAACCATTTGCCCAATTATGACGGATAATATGGTGTGGTTGCAAGATCAAATTAAAGACATGCCCGATGTAAAATTACTTTCGCTTTCTGTTACGCCAGATATTGATACGCCAGA
>JAHAYQ010000211.1 GCA_018384465.1 Myroides sp.
GATGTTGCTTTTCCTTCATTACGTAAAACGCCTAAACGCCAAGTTAATAATTGTGCTTTTGTGATTTCGGTAATCATTTCGGCTAATTTTTTTTGTTGTAATTGAAACGCTCCAATAGGTTTATCGAACTGTACACGTTCTTTACAGTAACGCAAAGCGGTGTCGTAACAATCCATTGCAGCACCAATAGCTCCCCAAGCAATTCCGTATCGAGCAGAATCTAAACAACCAAGAGGCGCACCTAAACCAGATTTATTAGGTAATAAGTTCTCTTTAGGAACTTTAACGTTATCAAAAATTAATTCACCGGTTGCCGATGCTCTTAACGACCATTTGTTGTGCGTTTCAGGTGTAGAAAAGCCTTCCATTCCACGTTCAACAACTAAGCCGTGAATACGTCCTTCTTCGTTTTTAGCCCAAACAACAGCAATGTCTGCAAAAGGCGCGTTCGAAATCCACATTTTGGCTCCGTTTAATAAATAATGGTCCCCCATATCTTTAAAGTTCGTTACCATTCCGCCTGGGTTTGATCCGTAATCTGGTTCGGTTAAACCAAAACAACCAATCATTTCTCCGGTAGCCAATTTTGGAAGGTATTTCATACGTTGTTCTTCGTTTCCGTATTTCCAAATAGGGTACATTACCAACGATGATTGAACCGATGAAGTAGATCGTACACCAGAATCACCACGCTCTATTTCTTGCATGATTAATCCGTACGAAATTTGATCTAAGCCTGCACCGCCATATTCCACCGGAATATAAGGTCCAAAACCGCCAATTTCGCCCAAACCTTTTACAATTTGATGCGGAAATTCTGCTCTTTGAGCGTATTCTTCAATAATAGGAGAAACTTCGCGTTTCACCCAAGCACGTGCTGCATCGCGCACTAATTTATGTTCTTCTGTAAGTAAATCATCTAATTGATAATAATCAGGAGCCTGAAATAAATCCGGTTTCATAAAATAATTATTTTGTTGAGTAGCAAAAATAGTTAATTTTCAGTTATGAAATGAAAAGATTTCGAGAGAATAAGTTATAGAATATTATTTCTAAGTGCTATTTTTACTGTGTGTTATTTTATTATCAAATATGCTGAGTAAAATTAAACTACAACAAAGCCTACAAGGTCATTCAATTCTTGCAAGATGATAAAAGTCATTAAACATTTGTAAAAGAATATGAGATATACCGATTTATCTGATATAGGCGGATTTCTTTGGTGGATTTTAATTAAATTCAGACAAACAAAACTCAAAGAGGAACAATCAAACGAGAAATGGGCAAGAAATATATTTTTTCTAATTGTCGTTGTTGTTTGTTTAGGATGGATTGTTAGTAAAGTTTCTAATTGAAGTAGAGCAATTTTATTAACTATTACTTTTGTCACTTCGAGTAGCGGAACATAGTGGAGTGTATCGAGAGGTTTAGGGGTTTACTTTAGTTCTTGATACAATTTTCTGTCGAAAATCGCTCGAACTGACGCTACTTTCGACTTAATTATCAAAACAACTGCAATTGCTCACCTTTTGTTCCATCGAATAAATCGGTTGATAACGACGGAAATTTAGATTGACTGAAAAATTTCTTTCTGCCAATTTCGAATGTATGATGAATCATTTCAGCAAAATTTCCATTACCGGCATTTCGTTTAGCAATGCTTTTTTCTGCCAGATTTCCGTTGTGTAAAGACGCAATTTGATTCAAAACTTTATCCTTTCGGTCGGAAAAATGTGCTTCTAACCAATCTTTAAAAACGGGTTCTACTTCATCGTTCAATCCTACTAAAGTATAACCAAAAGCTTTTGCACCACAATTAGAGATGGTTTTTAAAATGGGTAAAATTTCTGTACTATTAATTCCAGGGATAATTGGTGCAACCATTACGTGTGTGGGTATTCCTTCAAGCGATAGCGTTTCTAATGCTTTTAATTTTGTTTTTACAGACGAGGTTCTCGGTTCTAAAACTCTGCGTAAATCTTCATTAATTGTGGGAATGCTTAACGAAACACTTACTAAATTCTTTTCGGCTAATTTTTTCAAAAGATCTACATCTCTAAGTACCAATGCATTTTTAGTAATGATACTCACAGGGTGCCGATAATCTAAACATACTTGCAATAATTTACGAGTAATTTCCATTTTTCGTTCCATAGGTTGGTAACAATCGGTATTACCCGAAAGTTGAATAACAGAAGGTTGATAGCCCTTTTTCTTGAAAAATTGTTCTAAAAGTTCAGGTGCGTTTTTCTTGACCAAAATAATTCGTTCAAAATCTACCCCAGCACTATAACCCCAATATTGATGTGTAGGTCGGGCATAACAATAGGCACAACCGTGTTCACAACCCTGATACGGATTCATAGAATACATAAACGATAAAGCATCACTTTTCACTTTGTTTACAATTGTTTTGGGAAAAACTTCTAAAATTTGCGTCTTAGCAACTTTTTCTTCGTAATCATCTTGATAAATCGATGTTTCATATCGCTGTTTAAAAAACCGGTTGTGAATGTTATTTACAGCTCCTTGTCCTTTTGTAGATTCCTTTTTCATTGCTTTTCATTTCAATAAAACAAAGGTATAAAAGCAAACGGTCAGCTAATGTCATTCTAAAATTAAACGTTATCAATTAATTACATATCAAATTTAAAAGCTCATTTTTCACTTTAAAAATAATAGAGTAATTTTGCCTAAAATTTCATTGAATGATTAAAATAGGAAAAATAGAATTACCCGAACATCCTTTGCTGTTAGCCCCTATGGAAGATGTGAGCGATCCGCCGTTTCGTCGTTTATGTAAAATGCACGGTGCCGATATGATGTATTCTGAATTTATTTCATCAGAAGGGTTGATTCGTGATGCGATGAAAAGCAAAATGAAATTAGATATTTTTGATTACGAACGTCCTGTGGGTATTCAGATTTTTGGTGGTGATGAAGAGGCAATGGAACTTTCAGCAAAAATTGTGGAAACCGTTCAACCCGATTTGGTGGATATTAATTTTGGATGTCCGGTTAAAAAAGTAGTTTGTAAAGGTGCTGGTGCCGGTGTTTTAAAAGATATAGATCTAATGGTTCGCCTCACAAAAGCGGTTATCAGCGGAACAAATTTGCCTGTTACGGTAAAAACACGTTTGGGTTGGGACGATGAATCAATCAATATTGATGAAGTTGCCGAGCGTTTACAAGACATTGGTGTACAAGCCTTAACTGTTCATGCGCGAACTCGTGCCCAAATGTACAAAGGACATAGCGATTGGACGCATATTGAACGTATTCATAAAAACCCACGTATAAAAATTCCGATTTTTGGGAACGGAGATATCGATTCACCTCAAAAAGCAAAAGAATATAAAGAACGTTTTGGGTTGGATGGAATGATGATTGGGCGTGCTGCTATTGGTTATCCTTGGATTTTCAATGAAATTAAACATTACCTGAATACAGGCGAGATTTTGGCTCCGCCTACCATGACTGATCGATTGGAAGCAGCAAAAAA
>JAHAYQ010000234.1 GCA_018384465.1 Myroides sp.
TATGAAGAAGTTACTGAGAATCCATATACTATACAAGGTTTAGATCCTGCAACATCATACGATGTTTATGTAAGATCAGATTGTAACACTGATGGGTTTAGTTATTGGGTTGGTCCAGTAACTACAACCACTACACAAATACCTGCTGATCTTGATTTTGAAGAAGATTTTGAAGAAGATATAGAATGGACTTTTACAAATGAAGAACAAGCGAATAAATGGGTTGTTGGGACTGCCGTTTCAAATGGAGGAACTCAAAGTTTATATATATCAAATGATGAAGGTGTTTCAAATACTTATACTACAAGTTCAACAACAGTGACACATGCTATACGTGATATAGCATTACCTGATGACATTGATGCTATGGGAATTGGTTTTGATTGGAAAGCAATAGGTGAAAGTAGTTGGGATTACCTTAGAGTATGGGTAGTTTCATCAACTTTCCAACCACAGGCAAGTCAACAAATTACTGCCTTAGCTGGAGAAAGAATACAGATAGCCGCTAATTTTAATCAAAGTGCAGATTGGCAGACTTATTACCAAGAGCTAAATGTGGCTGATTTTGCAGGACAGACTGTGCGGATTGTTTTTGAATGGAGAAACGATGGAGGCGGAGGTACACAGCCTCCAGCTGCAGTAGATAATGTGAACTTAACATTTGTAACTTGTCCTGCACCTACAAATATCAACTCATCGGTAACGTGTGAGCTTCCGCCAACAGCTACGCTAACCTGGACGCCAGGTGGAAGTGAGACTCAATGGGAATATTTATTGTTAGATCCAGCGGATCCTAACCCTACTGCTACAACAACAGGTACGTTGGTGGGCGAAGCAACTGTTGAAATACCGAATTTAACACAAGGAGAAGACTTTGTATTTTGGGTAAGAGCAAAATGTGGTGACGATAACTTATCTAATTGGGTTAGTCATGATTTTTCTTCGTATGGTAGCCCAGTTGCAGGCGCTCAACCTTTCTGTGCAGAAGAAGGCGGCGGTATAATTTTTCCTAATACTACAGATACAGGTAACATGTATGGTAGCTTAGCTTGTTTAGGAACCACACCTAATCCCACTTGGTACTATTTAACAATTGATCAGCCTGGAGATTTAGATTTTCAAATTATCCAAAATACGATGTTTGATGCTGATGGTAACGCAGTTGGTACAGGTTTAGATGTAGACTTTATTGCATGGGGTCCTTTTGTTGATATGCCGCAAGCTTGTGAAATGATTGATTTGGATAATCCTACTTTGTATTCTATTGCTTGTAGTTATTCGGCTGCAGCAATTGAAAACTTTAGTATTAACAATGCGCAAGCGGGCGAAGTGTATGTGCTATTAATTACAAATTTTAATAACGGAGCTGGATTCATTAAACTTCATCAAACAAATGAAGGGGCTGAAAATGGCGGTTCTACAGATTGTTCGTTTTTATGTGATGTAACATTGCCTGAAGATATAGTTGTATGTGAAGGAACAGAAGTAATTCTTGAAGCAGATACATTCTCTTTTGGAGGGGAAGGTAATCAATCAAACGAAATTACAGAGATAAGATGGTTCCGTAATGGAACATTATTAGATCCTACAGTTTATAATGAGTTAGAGATAACAGTTACAGAATCTGGTGTTTATAGAATTGAAGTAGTTAAAGAAAATTGTACTGAAGATTTTAATTCGGATGAAATAACTGTAACATTTGTTTCAAAATTCGATGGAGAAATTACTAACAGTATTGAATTATGTGATATAGCAAACGATTTAGTAGAAGATTTCGATATTGATGCTTATTTGGATATTTTAACAAATGAGATACCTAGTGATTTCAGCTATTCATTGCATGAGAATTTACAAAGCGCAAATGCGAATACACAACCAATAACAGGTATATATACTTCTGGTGAAGCAACACTATATTTAAGAGTAGAATCTATAGATTTGTTGGGATGTTATAATACATTTCCTGTAAACTTAATTTTAAAAGAAGCACCACAACCAAATAATATACCTGATAGTCAATTAATCTGTAATTATTATCAATTACCTCAGTTGTTGCCTAACCAAAGGTATACTAAATATGAAGTGAAAAATGAGTTTGGAGCTGTTATTGATGAAGTTACAGAAGTAGATCCTTTAGCTCCTTTACAGCCAGGTTTTTACGAAATTTACTTTGAAACAGTAACAGTAGAGGGATGTATCGCAATTTCATCATATGACGTAACTGTAATTGGATGTATCATTCCTAAAGGAATTTCACCAAATGGAGATGGGGATAATGATTACTTAGATTTAACCTACTTTATGGTTCAAGAAATTAAAATTTATAATAGATACGGTAAAGAAGTATTTAGTCAAGGTGCAGGTTATAAAAGAGAATGGGCCGGGCAAGATAACAATGGTAATCCATTACCTACTGGAACCTATTATTATAATATAATAACACCATTAGAACATTTTACTGGATATATTTATGTAGTAAGAGAAGTTAAATAATAGATCAAAGTCAAAACAAAAAAGGGAAGAATTTTAAATTCTTCCCTTTTTTGTTTCATGAAAATAACACAAAATGCTATATGATTTTATTCTTCGTGCGCATTGTTTTCATTGTATTCAGGGTACAGAAAATTGTTGTAAGGAAAACGAGTAATGTGTAT
>JAHAYQ010000279.1 GCA_018384465.1 Myroides sp.
AGTGCGGTATTAGATACAGATGCTTTCCAAGCGTTTAAAGAAACCTCTTTATTTGATCAAGAAAAAGCGCGTTTATTCCGAGAAAACGTTTTAGAAAAAGGAGGAACGGAAGACCCAGCTGTATTATACAGAAAATTCCGTGGTGCCGATCCAAAGATTGAACCACTACTTAACAAACGTGGTTTAAATTAATAATTGTTATAAACGCTCGATTAAATCGAGCGTTTACTTTTTTCTATTATTGATAAAAGAGCCGTACGAAATTAAAAATATTCCTAAAAACCACCAAATAGGTACTTTTAAATAGGTATAAAGCAGTGTAAAAGAATCATCTATTCCAAATTTATTTACCGCTAATTGAATTTCTATACCCATTGATAAAATAGGAATTATTAAAAACACAAGAGCCACTTTAATAACTCTAATAATTATTCTATCCACCTTAATTCTATCATTTGTAAAAAAGGAGAACATACATACAAGCACAATTAAAATTAAAATATCGTAATAATTAAAATAAGTTAAAGGTTCACTAGGTTCGTTAAACATGCTATTTTAAAATTTTACAATTAAAAAAACCATTTCATCACTGAAATGGTTTTAAATACTACTTTATATTTTTTAAATTTATGACTTCTTGATCGGTTAAAAAACGCCATTGTCCGCGAGCAATACCCCATTTAGTTAAACCAGCAAACATTACACGATCTAATTTAATAACATTGTAACCTAACTTTTCAAACACTGCTCGAACAACTTTTACATTCGAAGTTTTTAATTTAATTCCTACTTCGCTTTTTGGTTGTTTATCCACATATGAAATTTCTTCTACCCAAACTTTATGTTCGTTTATGTGAATGCCTGTCTGAATTTTCTCTAAATCTTCAAACTTTAAATTTTTATCTAACGAAACCTGATAAAGCTTTGATGAGTGCTGTGCAGCATTCGTAAATTTCTGTATCATGTCGTTATCATTCGTGTACAAGATCAAACCTACAGTGGTTTTATCCATGCGTCCAACTGGTTTTAATTGTGATGTAGAAGCGTTTCTTACTAAATCATACGCATTTGCAAGTTTTTCATCGTCTGAAGCTCCAAATCCTTTCGGCTTATTCAATAATACATATACTTTTTTCTCAGGATTTAATAACACACCGTCAAAAACTACTTTATCGGTAGGCTTTACTTTATATCCCATTTCGGTTACCACTTCTCCATTTACGGTTACATTCCCCGATTGAATATACAAATCTGCATCTCTACGAGAACAAACTCCTGAATTTGCAATGTATTTATTTAAACGCATGGCATCGTCTTTAGCTACCAATGGTTTATTAGCAACTGGTTTCTCTGCTTTTGGAAAAGGTTTAGAAAATTTTCCAAATTTTGATCCTGTTGTTTTTTTATCTTGAGATCCATCTTTAGAAAAAGAAGATTTCTTATTATTTCTATTACCGTTATTTCTTCCTCGCGTATTCATTTTATAAAAAATTTTTACAAAGATACAAGAATAATTAGCATCTTTACATGATGAAAAAAAGGAATTACTATGTTAAAGAATAAATGGATTGTTTTAATACTTATTCAAGTAATAATAAGTTTAATTTCTGGCATTTTACTATCTCAAATGTCATTGATAGGTAAAATTGGCGTATCAACTTTATATACCGAATACGGTTTTTTAAGACATTGGTATAAAGGATTTGCTGCGGTATTAATTGTTCAATCACTCTTAATTGCGATTTTATGGATTGTAAAAAGGGTTACTACGTACAAAAACTTTAGTATAGTAAACCTAATTTTAGTAATTATTGGCTTGATAGGATTAATTTACACCTTTTACGATTTTACATCAACCTCACATAAATACATGAACAGTAAATTTCATGCAGGTGGATATTTGTTTTGGGCAGGTTGGTTTATTTCGTGCATTTACTTTTTTATTGTTAGAGTTAAGCCCAAACCAATTATTAAAACGGATACACCTTCTATAGAAGACATCTCAAATGTTTAAAAATTAAATCTTGCACTTTGTTGCAAGATTTTTTTATAGATAAGGAACTACCAAACTTTTTCCATTTAAAATCACCGTAGGATTTATCAATACAATAGAAAGCACACCTAAAAGGATAATCAATTTAAGTAAAATATGTAGTTTTTTATAATCGGTTTGTATTTGCGCATCGAATAAAAAAATGGTAAAAGCTAGTAACAATCCACTACTTACATAAAAGTAATATTGCATATAGCCCACTTCGTAATACCAAATTAAAGCGCAAGCTGGTAATAGCGTAGCAACAGTTAGAAAAGCTATTATAACTTTTGACGTTTTTGCACCAAAACGCACGGGAACAGTTTGATAATTATTAGCAAAATCGCCTTTTAAATTTTCTAAATCTTTTACAAATTCTCTAATAAGTATTATTACGTACAAATAAAAAGCATGTGCAAAAATACCCCAACTAAAATTGCCAAAATGCATTAAAATGCCAAAAAAAGGAAGCAAAACTAACAGCGATGCTGTTAAATTACCAATAATTGGATAGTTCTTTTTTATTTTATGCGAATAAAACCAAAGTAAAAAAATATAAACCGCATAAAACATCGCTGCGCGCCACGAAACAAGGGCTGCCAAAACAAAACTTAGTAAATTTAATGTAAAATACGTTTTAAGTTGGGTGCTTTTTCGGACCAATCGATCTAAATGAGATTTGTTAGGTCTGTTGATTAAATCTTTTTCTGTATCATAAAAGTTATTGATAATATAACCCGATGCAATGGCTAAAGCACTACTAAAAATGATTAAAAATAAATCGAAATCTTTTAAAACAGTTATGGCTCTCAGATGAGAGCCAAATATAAATATTGCAGATAAATATTGTGCCAAAACTACAACCACAAGGTTGTACCCACGAATGACCGAAAAGAAACTTAAAACTTTTAATAATGTTCTTTTTAGTTGTCGTGAAGTTGTCATTGTTAAAATCTGTAAACCAATTCTAATTTATAATCTTTTAAAGCTTGTTTTGCTTTTTCATAATCGGGTGCAAATCCTAAAATATATCCGCCGCCGCCCGATCCACAAAGCTTTAAGTAATAATCATTAGTATCAATTCCTTGTTGCCATACATTATGGAATTTTTCAGGAATCATAGGTTTAAAATGGTTTAATGCAATTTTACTTAATTGTTTGGTATTGGTATAAACCGATTTAAAATCGCCTTTTAAGAAACTTTCTACACACAATTCAGTATACTTATTAAATTGTGTTTTAAGCATATTTCTAAAACCTTCGTTTTTAAGGTTTTCCATAAAAATATTTACCAAAGGTGCTGTTTCACCAACCATTTCAGAATCAATTAAGAATACTGCACCTTTGCCTTCTTCTTTTTGAGATGGAATACCGGTAGGTTCGATATGATCTTTTGAATTGATTAAAATAGGCAAACTTAAGTATGAATTTAATGGATCTAACCCTGAAGAAGTACCGTGAAAAAACGATTCCATTCGTCCAAAAATCTTTTTAAGTCTTAACAGTTTTTCTCTGTTTAAGTTTTCTAAAACGGTAATTTTATCTTTCGCATATTTATCATATACCGCAGCTACCAATGCACCACTACTTCCTACACCATAACCTTGTGGAATACTAGAATCAAAATACATACCTGCAGCTACATCTTTATTTAAACTATCTAAATCAAATTGCACCAATTCGGGTTCGTTAAAAGACAATTGCGCTAAATAGGTAGCAAAGTTTTTTAAACTTTGATTAGATTTTTGAGCAATTTCTGATAAATTATCATCAATTTTTAACGCTCCATTATAAAAATTATATGGTATGGCTAACCCTTTAGAATCTTTTATAATTCCGTATTCGCCAAACAATAATATTTTAGAATAAAACAAAGGACCTTTCATATCGTTTTAATTGTGTATAACAAATGTACTTATTTTTTTAATATCATTGCCGATATTCTTGCATTTTTGTGTTAATCGGCTTTATTTTATGCACTTGTAGGTGGATATACTAACTTAGCTTCCAGTTAGAGTTAAGCATAAAATCTTATTTTTGACGTATGAAAAAAGGAAGAAAACTTTATGATTCAGCTTTTAAATCGAAAGCAGTTGCATTAAGCAACGA
>JAHAYQ010000284.1 GCA_018384465.1 Myroides sp.
ATTGAAACCATTGAAGAAGAAGAACCTTTAACAGATGATTTAGCGCATAAAATTGTGGAAAACTTCGGGTTGTTTGATCCAACTTTAGAATTGTCAAAATATCAGTTTCCTACAAGCGAACTATTATACGAGCATGCATCAGGTGGCATCACCATTAATCAAGCAGAATTAGAAGAAAACAAAAACCGAATTGTAGATACCTTAAACAATTACAAAATTGGTATTGCACAAATTAAGGCAACTGTAGGTCCAACGGTAACACTATACGAAATTGTGCCCGAAGCAGGTATCCGCATCTCTAAAATAAAAAGTTTAGAAGACGATATTGCTTTGTCGTTATCTGCCTTAGGTATTCGTATTATTGCGCCTATTCCTGGAAAAGGAACAATTGGTATCGAAGTGCCAAACACCAAGCCAACTACGGTATCAATGAAATCGCTGATCTTGTCGCCGAAATTTCAAAATGCCGAAATGGAATTGCCTGTTGCAATAGGAAAAACTATTTCAAACGAAACTTTTGTGTTTGATTTGGCAAAGATGCCTCACTTGTTAATGGCAGGTGCTACTGGGCAAGGTAAATCGGTGGGATTAAACGCTGTATTAACGTCATTGTTGTACAAAAAACATCCTGCTGAAGTAAAATTCGTATTGGTCGATCCAAAAAAGGTTGAACTTACTTTATTCAATAAAATTGAACGTCATTTCTTAGCAAAATTGCCAGATACCGAAGATGCAATCATTACCGATAACACAAAGGTAATCAATACGCTGAATTCTTTGTGTATTGAAATGGATAATCGGTATTCGTTGTTAAAAGATGCTATGGTGCGTAACATTAAAGAGTATAACGAAAAGTTTAAACAACGTAAATTAAATCCAGAACAAGGACATCGATTTTTACCGTATATCGTTTTGGTAGTTGATGAGTTTGCCGATTTAATTATGACCGCCGGAAAAGAAGTTGAAACGCCTATTGCCCGTTTAGCGCAGTTGGCACGTGCTATTGGTATTCACTTAATTATTGCTACACAACGTCCGTCTGTTAACGTTATTACTGGTATTATTAAGGCAAACTTCCCAGCGAGAATTGCTTTTCGTGTGTCTTCAAAAATCGATTCCCGTACTATTTTAGATGGTCCTGGAGCCGATCAATTAATAGGTCGTGGAGATATGTTGTTTACCCAAGGAAACGATATGGTTCGCGTACAATGTGGATTCGTAGATACACCCGAAGTTGAAAAAATCACAGAGTTTATTGGATCTCAAAAAGGATACGGCGATGCTTATCTATTACCAGAGTATGTAGGCGAAGAAAGTGGCACGAGTCTTGATATTGACATATCAGAACGCGATGCCATGTTCCGTGAAGCAGCTGAAATTATTGTGACGGCTCAGCAAGGATCGGCTTCGTTGTTACAACGGAAATTAAAATTAGGATACAACCGTGCAGGACGTATTATTGATCAATTAGAAGCTGCCGGAATTGTAGGGCCGTTTGAAGGAAGTAAAGCACGCTCGGTAAACATTCCTGATTTAATTTCATTAGACGAATTTTTAGAAAACGAAAAAAACAAACAGTAATGAAAAAATTATTTACCGCCCTTAGTATCTTATTTATTAGTGTTGGTGCTATGGCACAAAATGCTACGGACGCTAAAAAGCTATTGGATGAAGTTTCTGCTAAAACAAAAAGTTACAGCAATATGGTTATCGATTTTAGCTACAACAACGGCAAACAAGAAATTAACGGTAAAGCCGCCATACAAGGTGAAAAATACGTTGTTGATTTTATGGGATTGACTCAAATTTTTGACGGAAGTAAAATGTATATCATCAACCCAAATGATGAAGAAATAACTATTGCAAGCGCTCAATATTCTGATGCTCAATCAGTGAGCGTTGGTAATATATTAACCTTTTATCAAAAAGGATATACTTATGTTTGGGACAAAAAACAAACCGTTGGTGGCAAATCTATTCAGTATATAAAATTAGTGCCAACCACTAAAACCGATGTAAAAGAAATTTACTTAGGAATAGATACGGCTAAAAAACAAATATATAATCGTACCGATGTTTATCGCAGCGGAAGTAAGTCAACAATAACTGTGAAAACTTTCAAAACAAACCAAACTTTATCAAAAAATCATTTTACCTTTACCAAATCAAAATACCCAAATTATTACATCAACAATTTAGATTAAGGTAACACGTGAAAATACTTGATCGTTATATACTTACAACATTTGTAAAAACTTTTTTATCGGTCTTTGCTATCTTATTTTTTATATTTGTATTGCAAGGAATTTGGGTCTTTATTGGCGATATAGCTGGTAAAGACCTTGATTTTATTACCATATTTAAGTTTTTATTCTTTTATTCGCCTAAGATGATTCCTATGGTACTGCCTTTGTCGGTACTATTGGCAAGTATCATGACCTTTGGTGATTTTTCAGAGAACTACGAATTTGCCGCTATGAAATCGTCGGGAATATCCTTGCAACGAGCCATGCGATCGCTTATTATCTTTATCTTTTTACTGTCGGGTTTATCTTTTTGGTTTGTGAACAATGTAGCACCAAAATCAGAATTTAAATTCGTAAACATGCGCCGCGATATCATCCATACCAAACCAGCTATGGCAATTACGGCAGGTCAGTTTAACGATTTAGGAAGTTTAAATATTAAAGTTGATGAAAAGTTCGGAGCTAAAGACGAAGAGTTGCGTAATGTAACCATGCACGTAATTAGTCAACAAAATAATCAGAACCGTACGGTGATTAAAGCAAAAACAGGGAGAATTGAAACCGAAGAGAACAGCCCCATCCTTAAATTGCATTTATACAACGGAAATTATTACGAAGATGTCACTTCTCGCAGATCACAAAATCAACCCTTTGTTAAATCAGATTTCAAGCATTACATCATGAGTATAGATGTGTCTGAATTTGATACATCAGCTGAAGATCTTCAAGAAATTGCCAATACAGCCGGGATGATGAATATATCTCAGTTGAATTATACCATCGATTCCCTTAATCAAAATTATAAAAACGAAATGTACGCACAAGATGATGCGTATAAAGATAATGTGCGTTTGTTTTTATCTAATCATAAAGTAACTCCTGAAATTCGGTATGAAACCTTAAGTCTTGATTCTTTATTAACACTCAAAAAACGTACAGAAAAGATTGGAATTTATTCAAATGCCTCAGCCGTAACCGAAAACATTAAATTCAATATATTAAACAACAAAAGCGCATTAACCGAAAAAACCAAACATATTAACCGTCATTGGGTAGCATTGTACGAAAAGTTTGTTATTGCATTTTCATGCTTGCTCATGTTTTTTATTGGAGCACCACTTGGAGCTATCATTCGCAAAGGCGGTTTAGGATTACCTATGGTATTTGCAGTTTTAATTTTTATTACCTATCATTTTATCAATACCTTTGGGCGTAAATTAGCTCAAGAAGATGGAATTATACCTTTCTTAGGTGCCTGGTTATCTACTTTGGTATTATTGCCATTAGCGATTACATTTACCTATAAAGCCACCCGAGACAGAGGTATAAACAGTATAGATAATATGCTGTATCCCGTTACAAATTACTTAAAAACAAAGTTTAAAAAGAAAAAAAACAATACAGAAGATGTCTGATATAAAGTTAAACACCATAGAAGAAGCGATAGAGGATATTCGTCAAGGAAAAATAATCATAGTAGTTGATGATGAAGATCGCGAGAATGAAGGAGATTTTATTGCGGCAGCAGAAAAAGTTACCCCTGAAATGATTAATTTCATGGCAACACACGGTCGCGGATTAATATGTGCCCCATTGACTCAAAAGCGTTGTAAAGAATTAGATTTACACCCCATGGTAACCAATAATACGGTATTACATCAAACGGCCTTCACGGTTTCTGTAGATTTGATTGGTCACGGTTGTACTACGGGTATTTCAGCTTATGATCGCTCTAAAACCATTGAATTTTTAGTAAAAGAAGATACAAAACCTGAAGATTTAGGTAGACCAGGACATATTTTTCCATTAATAGCAAAAGAGGGTGGCGTATTGCGTAGAACAGGTCATACAGAAGCAGCCGTAGATTTAGCTCGATTAGCAGGTTTTAGTCCGGCTGGTATCTTAGTCGAAATATTAAATGAAGATGGATCAATGGCTCGTTTACCACAATTGGTAGAAGTGGCTAAAAAATTTGATATGAAACTTATTTCAATCGAAGATTTAGTGGCTTACCGTATGAAACACGACAGTTTGATTAAAAAGAAAGAAGATTTTGACATACAAACTAAATTTGGTACCTATCGTTTACGAGCCTATTTACAGGT
>JAHAYQ010000286.1 GCA_018384465.1 Myroides sp.
CCAAAAATCAATAAAATAGAACATAAAATTTCGGCTGTAATGGCTAATATCAATGAAAATTGAGAACCTAAACCTAAAAAACTCATAAAGTCAATCTTCAGCGTTTCATAATTAACAATTTTCATCCAACCGTGATTTACAATCATTAAGGCACCTAAAGACACTCTAAATAACAGTAACCCCCAATTCATAGCTGATGGTGACGTGTGCACATTGCTTATTTTCATAGTTTTATTTTTGATACAAGATATACAATTATATATAAACGCACAAAATCTTTTTTTAGTGTATATTTACAAAAAATTAATTATGAAAGTATATACCAAAACAGGAGATAAAGGTACTACAGCCTTGTTTGGAGGTACACGAGTACCTAAATATCATATACGAATTGAAAGTTATGGAACGGTTGACGAGCTAAATTCGTATATTGGATTGATTCGTGACCAAAAAATTAATGAATTATATCAAAATCAATTGATAAAAATTCAGGATAAATTATTTACTGTGGGCGCAATCTTGGCAACCGATCCTGAAAAAGCAGTTTTAAAAAGTGGAAAAGAACGTTTAAACATTCCTAAAATTGAGGAAGATGATGTTGCTTTTTTAGAAACAGCTATAGACGAGATGGAAACACACCTACCTCCTATGACACATTTTGTATTACCGGGCGGACACACAACCGTGTCATATTGTCATATTGCACGTTGCGTTTGTCGCAGATCCGAACGTTTAGCCACGCATTTAAATGACATAGAACCTACCGACGAAATGGTTTTAAAGTATTTAAACAGACTTTCTGACTATCTATTTGTATTGGCACGAAAGTTGTCATTCGATCTAAAGGCTGACGAGGTAAAATGGATCCCCGAAAAGCTTTAAACATTTTAAAAAGACACACGTTCTTTGTTTAAAAAATATTTAATGAAAAAAGAGTTGATTTTTTCATTTTAAAATTTATTTTTGCACATAATTACTAAAAAAATTATCACAAGATGTATTGGACATTAGAATTAGCATCGTATTTAAGTGATGCCCCGTGGCCTGCTACGAAAGACGAGCTTATAGATTATGCCATTAGAACCGGTGCGCCGTTAGAAGTTGTAGAAAATTTACAATCTATTGAGGACGAAGGTGAAATCTATGAATCAATGGAAGAGATTTGGCCAGATTATCCTTCAGACGAAGATTATCTTTGGAACGAGGATGAATATTAAAATACATAGAAAGAAAGCCTCGATAATTAAGAGGCTTTTTTTGTAACCACATATCACTGAATATTAATTTTAAACAACTTATTTATGAGTATCATAAATAGTATCTTAAAAGCGTTTGTGGGCGATAAGTCGCAAAAGGATGTGAAAGCCATCCGCCCTATTGTTGAAAAAATCAATCAATATTACAACTCATTTGAAGGGTTGACAAACGACGAATTAAGAGAGAAAACAATTTCTTTCAAGGAAAAAGTAAAGCAATCACGCTCTGATCAAGATGCTAAAATTGCTTCATATCGAGAAGAATTAGAAAAAACTACCGATATTGATAAACGTGAAACAATTTACGCATCTATCGATACCTTAGAAAAAGAAGCTTATACTTTATCGGAAAAAGCTTTAATGGAGATGTTACCTGAAGCTTTTGCTGTTGTAAAAGAAACAGCTCGTCGTTTTACAAACAATAACGAATTAGTAGTTACTGCTACTGATCAAGATCGTTTGTTTGCCGAAACTAAAGGTCATGTGCGTATTGAAGGCGATAAAGCCATTTGGTCTAATACTTGGGAAGTTGCTGGGAAAATGTTGCAATGGAACATGGTTCATTACGACGTGCAGATGATTGGTGGATCGGTTATTCATCAAGGAAAAATTGCCGAAATGCAAACAGGTGAAGGTAAAACATTAGTATCTACCTCTCCTATTTACCTAAATGCTTTAAGTGGTAACGGCGTACACGTTGTAACCGTGAATGACTATCTTGCAAAACGTGACTGCCAATGGAATGCTCCTTTGTTTGAATTTCACGGCCTAACTGTTGATTGTATTGATAACCACCAACCAAACTCACCAGGTCGTCGTGCAGCTTATCAAGCCGATGTTACTTATGGTACAAACAATGAATTTGGTTTTGATTATCTACGCGATAATATGGCGCATACTCCTGAAGAACTGGTTCAACGCAAACACAATTTCGCTATTGTGGATGAGGTGGATTCGGTTTTAGTAGACGATGCACGTACACCACTTATCATTTCAGGTCCGGTACCTATGGGTGATCGTCATGAATTCTTAGAATTAAAACCAAAAGTAGATAACTTGGTTGCGCAACAACGACAATTAGCTAACGGATTTTTAACCGAAGCTAAACGTTTAATTAAAGCTGGAGATACCAAACAAGGTGGTTTTAGTTTATTGCGTGCGTACCGTGCATTACCAAAAAACAAAGCGTTGATTAAATTCTTATCAGAAGAAGGTATCAAACAAATACTTCAAAAAACCGAAAATCATTTCATGCAGGATAATAGCCGAGAAATGAAAAAGGTTGATGAAGGTTTGTTGTTCGTAATCAACGAAAAAAACAATCAGGTTGAATTAACCGATAACGGTATTAAAGCCCTTTCACAAGGAATGGATGAAAACTTCTTCATCATGCCTGATATTGGTACAGAAATTGCCAAAATTGAAAAATTAAACATTTCTCCAGAAGAAAGATCAGAGAAAAAAGAATTGTTGTTCCAAGATTTCGGAGTAAAATCTGAACGTATCCATACCTTAACTCAACTTTTAAAAGCCTACGCATTGTTTGAAAAAGATGCAGAATATGTGGTGGTTGATAATAAGGTAATGATTGTAGACGAACAAACTGGTCGTATCATGGACGGTCGTCGTTATTCAGACGGATTACACCAAGCTATTGAAGCAAAGGAAAATGTAAAAATTGAAGCAGCAACCCAAACTTTTGCTACCATTACACTACAAAATTATTTCCGTATGTACAACAAATTAGCGGGAATGACAGGTACAGCAGTTACAGAAGCAGGTGAACTTTGGGAAATTTATAAATTAGACGTTGTTGAAATTCCAACAAACCGACCTATTGCGCGTGAAGATCGTGAAGATAAAATTTATAGATCTATTCGTGAAAAATTCAATGCGGTAATCGAAGATGTTGTAGAACTTTCAGAAGCAGGCAGACCAGTTTTAATTGGTACTACATCAGTTGAAAATTCTGAATTATTGAGCCGTATGTTAAAAATGCGTGGTATTAAACACAATGTGTTAAACGCTAAATTACATAAAAAAGAAGCTGAAATTGTTGAAGAAGCTGGTAATTCAGGTATTGTAACTATTGCTACAAACATGGCAGGTCGTGGTACCGATATTAAACTAACACCTGAAGTTAAAGCCGCAGGTGGTTTGGCAATTATTGGTACAGAACGTCACGATTCTCGTCGTGTAGACCGCCAGTTACGTGGTCGTGCAGGTCGTCAAGGTGATGTTGGTTCTTCTCAATTCTACGTATCTTTAGAGGATAACTTAATGCGATTATTTGGATCTGAGCGTGTAGCAAAGATCATGGACGGTATGGGCTTAAAAGAAGGGGAAGTAATTCAACACAGTTGGATGACTAAATCTATAGAACGCGCTCAAAAACGAGTAGAAGAAAACAACTTTGGTGTACGTAAACGTTTGTTAGAATACGACGATGTAATGAATGCACAAAGAGAAGTGGTTTACAAACGTCGTCGACATGCGCTACACGGAGATCGTTTAAAAGTAGACATCGCTAATATGATGTTTGATTTATGCGAGCATTTAGTAGAAGGAAATAAAGTGGGTAACGATTTCAAAAACTTTGAATATGATTTAATCATGATTTTTGGAATTGAATCTCCGTTTACTGCCGAAGAATTTGGTAGAATACACGAAAACGAACTCACCGATAAATTGTACGAAATTGTTTACAAAAAATATTTAGCTAAATGCGACGAAAGTGCAATTGAAGCTTTTAAAGTAATTAAAAATGTACAAGAAAACGGTGGATACGAGCGTATAGTAGTGCCTTTTACCGATGGTTTAAAAACTATAAATGTAGTAACCGACTTGAATAAGGCGTACGAAAGTGAAGGTAAAACACTAATTACCGATTTTGAGAAGAACATTGTACTATCTATTGTTGATGAAGCTTGGAAAAAACACCTTCGCAAAATGGACGAGCTAAAACAATCGGTACAATTAGCTGTACACGAACAAAAAGATCCATTGTTAATTTACAAATTCGAGGCGTTTGAATTGTTTAAAAACACCATGCAAAGCATTAACAAAGATGTTATTTCTTTCTTAATGAAAGGTGATTTACCTAAACAACCTGAACAGGAAAATAAAGCACCAGAAATTAGAACAAACGGTTCGTTTACTATATAATCACAAAA
>JAHAYQ010000299.1 GCA_018384465.1 Myroides sp.
TTTAGAATGACACGAAATTTATATTTCCCATCGCTACCGCACGACACGAGCAAAGCGAACTGACGAAGTAATCCTTTCGTGTGGTACTTGTTTATAAATCAAAAATTCTAAAAACCACGACATCATCTATAACCCCTTTTTCCCTTCGCTGGTGCGAGCATCTTGCTCGTACCTTAAAATTACTAATTTTCACGAGCGTGACGCTCGCGAGAGCTATAGATTCTTCATTTCACTTCGTTGCATTCAGAATCACAGCTAAAAATCATTCCACCCAAAACAATTCGCTTGCTATACCATCGCAAAAAAACTTACCTTTAACAGTAGTTTTTAAAACATTATTTACCAATTGTAACTGTTCATTATCTATAAAACGTTGTACTTCTTTCAGCAAATAATCTTTGTAATTCGTTCCAAATTCATTTTCAATTCTATCCAAAGAAACTCCCCAAATGGTTCGTAAACCGGTCATTACATATTCGTTGTAGCGGTCTTGTACACTTAAAGTTTCTGTTTCATTGGGTAATTCGTTTTTTTGAATACTTTGAATATACAACGAATTATTGGCTATATTCCACGAACGATTTTTCCCGTCAAAACTATGTGCTGACGGACCGATTCCCAAATACTTTTTTCCTAACCAATAAGCGGAATTGTTTTTAGAAAAGTAATCTGGCTTTCCAAAATTCGATAATTCATAATGAATAAAACCTGCATTTTCTAACATTTCAATCAAAGCTAAAAAATGTTCGTGCGCGTTTCCATCATCGGGTTGAGCAATTTTTCCTTTTTTTATTAATGATGCCAAAGCTGTTTTAGGCTCAACCGTAAGCGCGTAGGTGGAAATATGATTAATCCCTAAATCTAACGCTTTTTGTACGTTTGCTTTCCATCGATCTAAACCCATATTCGGAATTCCGTAAATTAAATCAATCGAAATATTATCAAAATAGTTTGTCGCTTCAACCAACGAATTCCATGCTTCATCGGCATTATGAGCACGATTCATCATTTGTAAATCTTCATTGTAAAACGACTGTATACCTATACTTAACCGATTGATTTTTGAGTGCGCCAATTGCTGAATTCGATCTTTAGATAAATCATCAGGATTGGCTTCTAATGTAATTTCAGGATTTTCAATGACGTTAAACAACGAAAAAATAGGTTCTAAAATCTGATCGATTTCTTCAGTAGAAAGTACACTGGGCGTTCCTCCACCAAAATAAATGGTTTCTACAGGTTCGTTGATTTCATTTTTTCGCAGGTGAACTTCACTAATCAAAGCGGCAATCATTTCGTCTTTCTTCTTCATTGATGTAGAAAAATGAAAATCGCAATAATGACACGCCTGCTTGCAAAACGGAATATGTATGTAAATACCTGCCATTATTTTTTAGTAATTCGATCTTGATTTTGTGATACAAATGCACCCCAACCACTGTATGATTTTCCTACAACGGTTTTTCCTGAATTAAAAAAATGACAAACGGCTGCTGCCAAACCATCGGTAGAATCGAGGTTTTTAGGCAATTCTTTCAGCCCTAATAATTGCTGCAACATTTTCGCTACCTGTTCTTTAGAGGCATTCCCGTTTCCGGTGATCGCCATTTTAATTTTTTTGGGCTCGTATTCGGTAATCGGAATTTCGCGCGAAAGTCCGGCTGCCATTGCTACACCTTGCGCCCTACCCAACTTTAACATCGACTGTACATTTTTACCAAAAAATGGCGCTTCAATAGCAATTTCATCGGGATGATAGGTATCGATCAACTCTATCGTTCGTTCAAAAATGCGTTGTAATTTTAAGTAATGATCTCCCAATTTGGAAAGATTCAATTCGTTGAGCTGTAAAAACACCATCTGATTTTTTTCTACCTTAATCAATCCAAAGCCCATAATGGTGGTTCCGGGGTCAATACCTAATATAATGCGTTCTTTTTCCAATGTTTAATATTCGTTAATTGAAATCGATTTTTATAAAAAAAGGATTTTATTTGCAGTATGAAATTCCTATCACCCAAAATTAAACAATTCTTATTACTTCTGCTGAAATTAATTGTAGTAGGGTTGGCTTTTTATTTTATTCAATCGCAATTAGCCGATAAAGAATGGGATTGGAACATTATTGCTGAAAAATGGCAACAACCTAACGCTGTTTTCTTTATTGTAGGAATTTTGACTTTGACTTTTTTAAACAGATTCATTGAAATTTTAAAATGGAAGAATTTAGCTCAGATAATTGAACCCATTTCTATTTGGGAAAGCACCAAACAGGTTTTAATTGGCATTACTTTTGGAATTGTTACACCCAACGGCATTGGCGAATACGCCGGAAAAGCTTGGTTTTACAATAGAAAAAATGCAGGTAAAATTGTTTTCCTAAATGCAGTGTGTAATGGAATTCAAGTTATTTACGCTGTAACTTTTGGATTAATTGGTACGTTGTACGTAAATTATTTACACGAATTTATACCAAGTACTTATATTTATTTATTCTTTGGTGGATTACTTGCAGCTATACTTATCATTTTTTCGATTAAAAACATCAGTATTAAAGGCTATTCACTACAAACTATTTTTACATTTCTTTCAGAAATCCCAAAGGAAATTCATCGCAAAAATATTATTCTGGCGTTTTTACGTTATACCGTTTTGGTGCATCAATATTATTTGTTGTATCGATTTTTTGATGTAGAAATTGCTTACGGAACTTTATTAGCAGTAGTTGCAAGTATTTATCTGCTGGCATCGAGTTTACCTAATTTTCAGGCAATAGATTTTGCTCTGAAAGGTTCGGTTGCTTTGTTTTTATTCGGATTTTTTGGCGTAAACGAATGGGTAATTGCCTTGGTAGCCACCAGTATCTGGTTGTTGAATTTGGTGATTCCTATTAGTATTGGTTCGGTATTTTTATTGTTGTTTAATCCGAAGAAGAAATCTTTAAATTCAACTGAAACTGCGTAGTTACCGGAACGCCTCTTTTACTTGCAGGCTGAATTTTTGAAAATTGTTTATTGTTTTGCAGCATAATACTATCTAACATCCATTTAGGGAGCAACTTTTCGTTTACCATTTCGGTTTTAAACTGTAACTCGCTTTGGTTAGACACTGTTACTAAAAATCCTACGGTGTCTATAGTGGATATTTTTACCAACGAATCGTTTTTTAACACGCGTAAAGTTTCAAATTGCAACCGTTCAAAAAAACAAGTTTTGGCTTCGTCGGCTTGTTTAATGGTGTCACACGCCGCATACGACGGATACGCATCTACTTTACTCCAATCAATTGTGTGTAGCTCTCTGCGAAGTAACTCTTGCGAATTAGGCAATTCCTTCTGGGTAAACTGACACGAAGTAAGTAAAAATGCACAAAAAACAAATGCCCAATAACTTTTCATAAAAATTAAATCGTAAATTTAAAAGCAAAAATACAAAA
>JAHAYQ010000283.1 GCA_018384465.1 Myroides sp.
CCTATCTGATAAGTTTATATCATTTTTAAAAAAATATTTTTTTATATTCTATTTCCTACTAAAAATAAAAGCACAGCAATACTTATAAATTTTATTTTTGTTTCACGTGGAACATTTTATTTTTCGTAAAAAAAAAGATACACATTAACTTTAATGACATAAACTATTTTCTAAAAACTATCTACCCATGTGGATTAATAAAATAGAAATATCAGATGGAGCTACACCACTAATTCTTGATGCTTGAGAAATGGTGACAGGACGAATTTTTTTCAATTTATCTTTTGCTTCAAAAGACATTGATTTTATTTTATCGTAATCAAAATTCTCAGGAATTCGAACATCTTCTAAACGAGTTAGTTTATCAGCATTGCTTTTTTCTTTTTCAATATAACCAGAATATTTCACTTGAATAAATGCTTGATCAACTATTTCCTTATCTAAATTATGCTCTGAAATATATTCTTCTACCTTTTTAAATTGTACGATATCATCAAAATCTAATTGTGGTCGAGAAAAAACTTTAAACATCTTATCAGGTTGCTTCATAGGTTCACTTCCATTAGCTTCTAAAATAGGATTTGCTTCAGTTGGTTTTACAGAAGTTTCTTTAAAAAACTGTACAAAATTACCGGCTTCTTTTTGTTTATGCTCCATTCGTTGTAAACGTTCTTTAGATGCTAAACCAATTTCAAAGGCTTTAGGAGTCAATCTAAAATCGGCATTATCCTGACGTAACAACGTTCTATATTCTGCACGAGAAGTAAACATACGATACGGTTCTTCTGTACCTTTTGTAATTAGATCATCAATTAATACACCGATATAAGCCTCGTTTCGTTTTAAAATAAAAGGTTCTTTATTTTGAATTTTTAAAGCTGCGTTGATACCCGCCATCAATCCTTGAGCAGCTGCTTCTTCATAACCTGTAGTTCCGTTTATTTGTCCAGCAAAATATAAACCATCAATTA
The DNA here is from genome assembly GCA_018384465.1 of Myroides sp. Lineage (GTDB taxonomy): Bacteria > Bacteroidota > Bacteroidia > Flavobacteriales > Flavobacteriaceae > Flavobacterium. Next base: position 972 of record JAHAYQ010000283.1, read on the forward strand.
ACTTAGTTTCTAAAGTATGCTTTAATTGCGTTGGTGGAAAATAATCGTATTCGATTGCATAACCGGGTCTAAAAAATTTTACGTTTTCAAAACCAACAACTGAACGCAAAGCTTTAAATTGAACTTCTTCTGGTAGTGATGTAGAGAAACCATTCACATAAACTTCAACCGTATCCCACCCCTCAGGTTCTACAAAAATTTGATGACGATCTTTATCAGCAAAACGATTAATTTTATCTTCGATTGATGGGCAATAACGAGGACCTATACTTTTAATTCTACCGTTGAACATAGGCGAACGATCGAATCCTTCACGAAGCAAATTATGAACTTCGTTGGACGTATATGTCATAAAACAAGAACGCTGTTTTTCTAAAGGCTTTGTAACATCTAAATATGAAAATTTTTGAGGATTGTTATCACCAGGTTGTTCAACCATTTTAGAATAATCTAACGAACGACCGTCAACTCGTGGCGGCGTTCCTGTTTTCATTCTACCAGCTTCAAAACCTAATTTCACTAAATCTTCGGTAATACCAAAAGATGCACTTTCACCTGCTCTACCCCCACCAAATTGTTTTTCGCCAATATGAATCAAACCATTCAAAAAAGTACCATTCGTCAAAATAACCGTTTCAGCTTTTACTTCAATTCCAAGATTGGTACGAACACCTACCACCTTATTATTTTCGGTTAAAATTCCGGAAACCATTTCTTGGTAAAAATCTAAATTTGGAGTTCCTTCTAACATCAAGCGCCAGGTTTCAGCAAAACGCATTCTATCACTTTGACATCTTGGCGACCACATTGCAGGTCCTTTAGAAACATTCAACATCTTAAACTGTATAGCAGAATTATCAGAAACAATACCCGAGTAACCACCCAAAGCATCAATTTCGCGAACTATTTGTCCTTTAGCAATTCCGCCCATTGCAGGATTACAACTCATTTGTGCGATGTTTTGCAAACTCATTGTAATCAATAATGTTTTCATTCCCATATTAGCAGCAGCAGCGGCAGCTTCAGATCCAGCATGACCACCTCCTACTACAATTACATCGTATTTATCTTGAAATATACTCATTGTTCCACGTGAAACATTAAATTAGTATTTAAAATAAACTATAGTTCCACGTGGAACATGTTCATCTTCTCTTGTTCTTTTTCTCTCATTAATTTTTCATCTTCTGCGGTTTTATCTTTGTAACCACAATAGTGTAAAACACCGTGACACATTACACGAAGAAGTTCCACGTGGAACGATACATCGTATTCTTGTGCATTGTCTTTTACTCTATCTACAGAAATAAAAATATCGCCAGAAATTAAATCACCCATTGTGTAATCAAAACTAATAATATCGGTTAACGTATCGTGATCTAAATATTGTTTATTGATTTCTAACAAATATTCGTCATCACAAAATATGTAATTTATTTCACCTGCTTCTTTTCCTTCAGATGTAATCACAGCATCAATCCATTCTTCATATTTTGACTCGTTGGTCAACTCAAATTCAGTTTCGTAATTAAATAAAACCATTTTTTAACTTTAAAATACCTACAAAGGTACAACAAAGATAAAAACAGCAATGCAAATAGTATATTAAATTATATAAAACACTTATTATCAGTATTTTATATAAAAAATTATGC